>JAYUQE010000160.1:0-38208 GCA_043756905.1 Burkholderiales bacterium
CAGCACCTTGTCGCGCAACATGCCGGGCACCAGCCAGTCACAACGTTCCTCGTTCACCTGGTTCAGCGCGTAGATGGGCACCGTGACGGTGATGCCGTCACGCACGTCTCCCGGCTCATGCAGGTATTCGGCCACGCAATCGATGCCGCCCAGGCGCACGGTTTTCGGGAACGTCGCGGTGGTGATGCCGGCGGCTTCGTGGCGCATCAGCTCATCGCGCGTGAGTTGCAGCAGCGTGGGCTGACGCTTGATTTCATCGCGGTACCAGCGCTCCAGGCTCGCGCCGGAGCACACATCGCCGGGCAGTTGCTGGTCGTAGAACGCGAAGATGAGTTCATCGTCCACCAGCACGTCTTGCCGGCGTGCCTTGTGTTCGAGCTCTTCGACCTGGCGGATCAACTTTTCGTTGTGCGCCAGGAAGGGCAACCTGGTGTCCCATTCGCCGTGAACCAGCGCCTCGCGGATGAAGATCTCGCGCGCCGCCTTGGCATCCACCTGGCCAAAATTGACTCTTCTGTTGTTGTAGATGACGATGCCGTACAGCGTGGCGCGCTCCAACGCCACCACCTCGGCGGCTTTCTTCTCCCAGTGCGGTTCGAGCATCTGCTTCTTCAGCAAGTGACCGGCAACGTTAGGTATCCAGGTCGGCTCGATGGCCGCCAGGCCGCGGCCGAACAATCGCGTGGTTTCCACCAGCTCGGCCGTCACCAGCCAACGCCCGGGCTTCTTGCTCAGGTGCGCGCCGGGGTGGCGCCAGAACTTGATGCCGCGCGCACCCAGGTACCAGTCTTCATCGTCCGACTTGCAGCCAATGTTGCCCAGCAGCCCGGCCAGCATCGACAGGTGCAGTTGCTCGTAAGTGGCCGGCGCGGCGTTCAGCCGCCAGCCCTGCTCGGCCACCACGGTGTGGAGCTGGGTGTAAATGTCGCGCCACTCGCGCACGCGCCGCGGGCTGACGAAGCTGTCGCGCAGGCGCTGCTCTTGCTGGCGGTTGCTGAGCTTGTGGCTGTCGGTGGCGGCACCGGCGTGGCCGTGTGTGCCGCGGCCTTGTTCGATCCACTGCCACAGCTTCAGGTAACCGTTGAATTCAGACTTCTCGTCGTCGAACTTCTTGTGCTTTTCATCGGCGGCTTGCGCGGCTTCGAGCGGGCGGTCGCGCACGTCTTGCACGCTCAGCGCCGAGGCGATGATCAACACCTCGGTCAAGCTTTGGCGCTCGCGCGCTTCAAGAATCATGCGGCCCACGCGCGGGTCCAGCGGCAACTTGGCCAGCTCGCGGCCAATGGGCGTGAGCTCGTTGTCATCGTCCACCGCGCCAAGTTCGCCCAGCAGGTCGTAGCCATCGGCCACGGCCTTGCGCGGTGGCGCTTCGAGAAACTCGAACGCCTCGACCGCACCGAGCCGCAAAGCCTTCATGCGCAGGATCACCCCGGCCAGCGACGAACGCATGATTTCCGGGTCGGTGAAGCGCGGCCGGCCGGCAAAGTCTTTCTCGTCGTACAGGCGGATGCACACGCCGTCGGCCACGCGGCCGCAGCGCCCGGCGCGCTGCTGCGCGGCCGCCTGCGAGATCGGCTCAACCAGCAGTTGCTCAACCTTGCTGCGGTAGCTGTAACGTTTGACACGAGCCAGGCCGCTGTCGATGACGAAACGGATGCCCGGCACGGTGAGCGATGTCTCGGCCACGTTGGTGGCCAGCACGATGCGCCGGCCATTGCCGGCCTGGAACACGCGGTCTTGCTCGGCCGGCGACAGGCGGGCGAACAGCGGCAGCACTTCGGCCGGCGGGCCGCCTTTCATGACGCCAGCGAGATGCTTGCGCAGGTGATCCGCCGCCTCGCGGATTTCGCGCTCTCCGGGCAGGAAGATGAGGATGTCGCCGCTTTGACCGCCGCGCCACAGCTCATCCACCGCATCGGCCATGGCGTGATTGAGATCGTGCTCGCGGCTTTCCACAAACGGCCGCCAGCGCTGCTCGACAGGGAACAGCCGGCCTGAAACTTGAATGACCGGCGCCGGGCCCAGCTTCGATTCGAAGTGGCGCGCAAAGCGGTCGGCATCGATCGTGGCCGAGGTGACGATCACTTTCAAGTCGGGCCGGCGCGGCAGGATGCGGCGCAGGTAGCCGAGCAGGAAGTCGATGTTCAGGCTGCGCTCGTGGGCCTCGTCGATGATGATCGTGTCGTAGGCCTTGAGCAGTGGGTCGGTTTGCGTTTCGGCCAGCAAGATGCCGTCGGTCATCAGCTTCAACGAGGCGCCACGCTGCAGGCGATCTTGAAACCGCACCTTGAAGCCAACCACTTTTCCAAGCGGAGATTCCAGCTCTTCGGCAATGCGCTTGGCCACGCTGGAAGCGGCGATGCGCCGCGGCTGCGTATGGCCGATCAAACCCTTGCCGCCAGCGCCCCAACCGCGGCCGAGCTCAAGCGCGATTTTGGGCAACTGCGTGGTCTTGCCCGAACCCGTTTCGCCGCAGACGATGATGACCTGGTGCGCTTGCAGCGCGCGCGCAATTTCATCGCGCCGGGCACTCACCGGCAGCGATTCAGGGTAATGGATGGGGGGCACCGGGTTCGCTGCAGGCGCGGGACGCGCAGCGCGAAGCTCGGGCTGATCGAGGGCTGAACTCACGGGGGCACGATTATCAAGGCCTGCGGCACAATCGCCGCCCACCATGAGCGCGGTCTTCCCCCACACCTTCGTCCCCTGGTTCCGCGCGGTGGCGCCGTACATGCATGCCTACCGCGGCAAGACCTTCGTGGTGGCGATGGCCGGCGAGCTGATTGCAGCGGGCAAGCTCAATGCCTTTGTGCAAGACCTGGCGATCCTGCATTCGATGGGCATCAAGCTGGTGCTGGTGCATGGCTTTCGCCCGCAGGTGAACGAGCAGCTCGCTGCCAAAGGACATGTGTCACGCTTCAGTCACGGCCTGCGCATCACCGACGCTGTGGCGCTTGATTGCGCACAAGAAGCCGCCGGCCAGTTGCGCTTTGAGATCGAAGCCGCGTTCTCGCAAGGCCTGCCCAACACGCCGATGGCCAACTCCACCGTGCGCATGGTGTCGGGCAATTTCCTCACCGCGCGGCCGGTGGGCATCGTTGACGGCGTCGACTTTGGCCACAGCGGTGTGGTGCGGCGGGTTGACGCCGCAGCCATGCGCCGGGCGATGGACATCGGCGCGCTGGTGCTGCTCAGCCCGTTCGGTTTTTCACCCACCGGTGAAGCCTTCAACCTGACCATGGAAGACGTGGCCACCAGCACGGCCACCGCCTTGCAGGCCGACAAGCTGATCTTCCTGACTGAAGTGGACGGCATTCGTGAGGACGTGAACGACGCAGCCAGCGGCATCGACACCGAGCTCGCCCTGGCCGACGCCAGGAAGCTGCTCGATCGCCTGCCCCGCCCCACCCAGCCCAGCGACACGGCGTTTTATTTGCAGCATTGCGTTCGGGCCTGCGAAGGCGGCGTGGAGCGTTCGCACATCCTGCCCTTTGCGGTGGATGGTGCGCTGTTGATGGAGGTGTTCACGCACGATGGCATCGGCACCATGGTGGTCGATGAAAAGCTCGAAAGCCTGCGCGAAGCCACGCCCGATGATGTCGGCGGCATCCTGCAATTGATCGAGCCGTTTGAACGCGACGGCACCCTGGTGCGGCGTGAACGCACCGAGATCGAGCGCGACATCGGCAACTATTCGGTTATCGAGCACGACGGTGTGATCTTCGGCTGCGCCGCGCTGTACCCCTACCCGGAAGCGCGCACCGGCGAGATGGCCGCCCTCACCGTGAGCCCGCACGTGCAAGGCCAGGGCGATGGTGAACGCATCCTGAAGCGCATCGAGCAGCGCGCCAAGGCAGCCGGGCTGGACAGCATCTTCGTGCTCACCACGCGCACCATGCACTGGTTCATCAAACGCGGCTTCGCGCAGGCTGACCCTGAACGTTTGCCCGATGCGCGCAAGAAGAAATACAACTGGGACCGGCGCTCACAGGTGCTGGTCAAGAAACTGAGTTAGCGGCGTTTTTTTTAGCGGCGTTTTGCCGCCTATCAATCAAGGAGTTAAAGCATGACCCGAATGGTGCAGTGCGTTCACCTGAAGAAGGAAGCGCCGGGCCTGAGCTTCGCCCCCTACCCCGGCGAGTTGGGCAAGCGCATCTATGACAACGTGTGTGCCGAAGCGTTCGAGATGTGGAAGAAGCACCAGACCATGCTGGTCAATGAGAACCGCCTGAACCTGGCCGATCTGCGCGCGCGCCAATACCTGGCGCGGCAGATGGAGCAGTTCTTCTTTGGCGGCGGGGTGGATCAACCCACGGGTTATGTGCCGCCAACGACCTGACGGCACTGGGCAAGCGCGGGTCTGACGGGGCGCTCAAGGGAATGTGGCTTTGCCACTTTCCTTGACGTTCGCGGGGGCTGGTTGGGCGTAGCGCAGCCCTTGGGGCCCTCACGACGCTGAAGCCTTACCCCAGCGCTGCATGTTCGACATAAAGCTGGTCCCATTGTTAATGAGAATGGTTCTCATTTGCATGTATGATGCTGGCCAGATTGACGACCAGATTGGCCCATGTCCACCTTGCTGCCCCATCCACTTGCCGCGCTGCGCCTGCTTTTCGCAGCCGCATGTTTGTTCAGCGCCGCGGCGCAGGCTCAGGATCAGGTCTTGAACCTGTATTCGGCGCGGCACTACCAAACTGACGAGGCGCTGTATGCCGATTTCACGCGCAGCACCGGCATCCGCATCAGCCGCGTTGACGCTGACGACGCCGGGCTGCTCGCGCGCCTGAAAAGCGAAGGCTCGGCCAGCCCGGCCGATGTGATATTGCTGGTGGACGCGGCCAGGCTGTGGCGCGCCCAGGTTGACGGGTTATTCCTCCCGCTGCGCAGCAAGCTGCTGGAAACCCGCATTCCGGCCGCACTGCGCAGCAAGCAGGAGGGCGACGGGTCGAGCTGGTTCGGGTTTTCAACTCGGGCCCGGGTGATCGTCTATGACAAGACCCGGGTGCCGCCGAGCGATGTGGACACCTACGAGAAACTCGCCGCGCCCGTGAACAAGGGGCGGCTGTGCACGCGCTCGGGGTCGCACCCGTACAACCTGTCGCTGTTCGGGGCGATGGTCGAACACCTCGGGCCGGCCGCCACGCAAACCTGGCTGGCCGGCCTGGTGGCAAACATGGCGCGCGCGCCCAAGGGCGGCGACACCGACCAGATTCAAGGCGTGGCCAGTGGCGAGTGCGCCGTGGCACTGGTCAACACGTATTACCTGGCGCGCATGATGCGATCGACCAAACCGCAGGATCAACAGGATATGCAGCGCGTGGGCGTGGTGTTCCCCAACCAGCGCGGTACCGGCGCGCATGTGAATATCGCCGGCGGCGCGGTGGCCCGATATTCGCGCCAGCCGCAGCAGGCGCAGAGGTTCCTGGAATACCTGGCCAGCGACTCGGCCCAGCGCTACTTTGCCGAGGGTAACAACGAATGGCCGGTGGTGGCGGCGGTAACCATCAGCAACCCGGCGTTGCAGCAGTTGGGGAAATTCAAGGCCGACGAGGTGCCGGTTGCCATGATCGGCATGAATCAGGTCAAGGTTCAGCAAATGCTCGACCGGGTAGGTTATCGATAGTCCCAGTATCAAATGGCTTCGCCGCAACCAGGGGCGTGGTTAAACTCGGTGCTCCCAACTACTCATATTCGGAGCCTTTCCATGGAATCAGTCAAGGACTTGCTGGCACAACGTGCGGCCATCGACAAGAAAATCCAGTTGGCCCAGCGAGCGCAGAAGCATGATGCGATTGCCCAAATCCGTGAATTGATGGCCAGCCATGGTTTGGCAGTTTCAGACCTTTCCGCACGCGCTGTGGCTCCCCCCAAGCGCACCAATGCGGGCAAGAAAGTGGCGGCCAAATACAGGCACCCCAAGAGCGGTGAAACCTGGAGCGGCCGGGGTCTGCAGCCCAAATGGTTGCGCGCCGAATTGGGCACAGGCAAGAAACTGGCCGATTTCACGATCTGATTCGTCGCCTGCAGCGCAACGCTGAACCAGCCGGCGCGAGCGCATGCGCCGCACCGCACTTTTTCAGCGTTGCCGTGATGCCATGTTCGGGGGCTGGTAGCGTGTGCGGCAGCAGGACGGCGACTGCAACGCGCGAGAAACAGATAGCGCTCGGCATCACCGCCTGCGTTCGTGCGGCCCCCGCAATTCAGGTGCTGCACGGCCACTGCGGGCCGCTAACATCAGCGCCCATACGCGTGTCTGGTCGATCGCTGCCTGGTCCACGACGAGGTGGCAACTCCGTGCAAGGCGCCTGACTTGCCCAAACCTCCCGCCTTCCTTCCAAGCTTGCGCACCAGCCCTGACTGGCGTTGGCTGTGCTTGAACGCAGGCGTTGTGTTCGCGGTGTTCGCGGTGGCTGCTGCCAGCCCGCACTGGCCCGCCTTTCACCCACAAACCGCGCCGCTGTGGGCAGCCATGGGGGTAGGCCTGGCCGCCCTGGTGCGCGGCGGCCTGGGCTTGGTGCCAGCGGTTTTTCTGGGGTTGGTCTTGTCGCTTTGGCATGGCGCGATGGCCCTGAACCTGAGTTTGCTGCTGGCCCTGGGCGCCACCGGCGGCCTGGCATTGGCGGCTCGAATCCTGCTTTTGACCGCCTTCAACCCTGCTCTGCTGCGCGTGCGAGATGTGCGCCGCTTGCTGGCTGCCACGGTTGGCGGCACCTTTGTGGCTGCCGTCACGGGCGAGGCGGGGCTGTGGCTGTGGGGCGGCGAGATACGGCAGGCGCCGTTGGCCACGTTCCTGCAGTGGTGGGCGGCCGATGCGGTGGGCTTGCTGCTGGTTGCGGTGCCGCTGTTGACCTTTCAGTTGACCCGCCCGCGCCAGGCACGCCCAGCTTGGCCGGGCCGGAGCACCGCGGCGCTGGTGCTCGCCGCCTTGGCTTGTGGCGGCTTGGCTTTTGCCGCCCGCCGCAGTGGGCACGAAGCACTCTGGCTGGCCCTGGCCTACGTGCCGCACTTGTTGCTGGCCGGCCTGGTGCGCAGGGTCGGCATCGCCATCGCCTCCTGGGCCACGTGTGCCCTGGGGCTGGCCGCCATCGTGGCCACGGGCTACTCGTTTGGGCCCTTCGCGGCGCTGAACCCTGAACTGGCGTTCCCATTGTTGTGGGGTTATGTTGTGACCTTGCTGGCCATCACCTTGCTGGTGCATGCGTTGGTCAGCGAGTTGCGCTTGCTCGAAGCCCGCTGGCGGCTGGCGCTGGACGGCACCGGCCTGGGCGTTGCCGAGTGGCGCCTGGATCGCCATGACAACGAATCCACCCCGCAGTGGCAGGCCTTGTTGGGCAGCGAGTCGGGCGCGCCCGAACGATGGCTGGACCAAGTACACGCCGATGACCGCCCCGGCCTGCTGCAAGGGCTGGAGCAATTGCGCGGCGGCCAGGCGCAAAAGGTGGAGCACGAACTGCGCGTGCGCGGCGACGAGGGCTGGCGCTGGCTCGAACTGCGCATGATCACAGCCGAACGCGATGCCCAGGGCCGGGTGGTTCGTCTGGTGGCCACGGCCGAGGAAACCACCTCGCGCCGTGATGCACTGGAACGCGAGCGGCTCTCGGCCAGCCTGTTCCAGCACCTGCATGAAGGCCTGTTGATCACCGACGCCGAGCTGCGCGTGCTCGATGCCAACCCGGCGTATTCGCAGATCCTGGGCGTGCCGCGGCATGAGCTGATGGGCACCGTTCCTTCACTGCTACGCCCGGCGCCGCCGGACCCGCTGGCGCGCCAGCAACGCAGCGCGATGTGGGACAGCCTGCGCGCCACGGGTGGCTGGCGCGGCGAGTTCGTTGAACGGCGGCGCAGCGGCGAGGCCTGCACCCTGGCCGCGACCATTTCCACGGTGAAAGGGCCTGACGGCACCTTGAAGTACCACGTTCTTGTTATTTCCGACATCACCGAGTCCCGCCTGCAGCGCGACCGCCTGGAGCGCCAGGCCCACTTCGACGAACTCACCCGCCTGCCCAACCGTGCGCACTTGCAGGAGCTGCTGGCCGCGGCCATGCGCGCGGCCGATGGCGATGGCTATTTGCTGGTCGTGTGCTACATCGACCTCGACCGTTTCAAGCCGGTGAACGACCGCTTCGGCCATGCCGCCGGTGACCGCCTGTTGGTTGAGCTGGCCGGGCGGCTGCGCGGCACGCTGCGCAGCAACGAGATCTGGTCCGATGCGGCAGGGCGCATCGGTGGCGACGAGTTTGTGCTGCTGCTGCGCGCGGCCACCATGGAAGAAGCGCGTCTGGCGGTGCAGCGCGTGCTGCGCGTGGTGACGCAGCCGTATGTGATCGACCCCACGATCGACCCGGTGATGGTGACTGCCAGCCTGGGCGCCACCGTTTACCCGCTCGACCACAGCGACGCCGACACGTTGCTGCGCCACGCAGACCACGCCATGTATGGCGCCAAGCAGGCCGGGCGCAACGGCTACCAGTTCTTTGACCCCGAGCACCGGCGGCGCACCGAAGAGCGGGTGATGGCCATCGGGCGCGTGCAAGAAGCGCTGGATCGCGACGAGTTCTTGCTGTACTACCAACCCAAGGTCGACATGCGCAGCAGCCGCGTGGTGGGCATGGAAGCCTTGCTGCGCTGGAACCACCCGCAGCACGGCCTGATCGCGCCCTTGCAGTTCGTGCCGCTGATCGAAAACACCGGGCTGTCGGCGCGCATCGGCGACTGGGTGATCGGCCAGGCGCTTGATCACCTGGCGCAGTGGCGGCGTGATGGGCTGGACCTGTCCGTCAGCGTCAACGTCACCGCGCGGCACCTGCAGGAAACCGACTTTGCACAGCGCTTGTCCGAATTGCTGGCGCGCCACCCCGAGCCGCTGGCCACGTCGCTGGAGTTGGAGATCCTGGAAACCGCAGCGCAGGCCGACATCGACGCCACCTCCGATCTGCTCACACGCTGCCGCCGGCTGGGCGTGCGCTTTGCGCTCGATGACTTCGGCACCGGGTACTCCACGCTGAGTTACCTGAAACGTTTGCCGGTGGATGTGCTCAAGATCGACCGCTCCTTCGTCCACCACATGCTCGACGATGCGCAAGACCGCGCCATTGTGGAAGGCGTGATCGGCCTGGCACGCACCTTCCAGTGCGTGGTGGTGGCCGAAGGCGTGGAGTCGCCCGCCCAGGCGCGCACCCTGCTCGACCTGGGCTGCAACATCGGCCAGGGCACCGGCATCGCCATGCCCATGCCAGCGCCCGCCGTGGCCGGCTGGGTGCGCGAATACCGCGGCCTGTTCGCCTTGGCCGCGGCGGGCAACGCCGGCGCGCCCATGCACCGCATCGCGGGCAAGCCCGGGGAATAGCGCGAGGCGGGCCCCTAGGCGCTGGCCGATCGGTCTGGCCAGTTGGTGGAGCCTGGTTGGCAGCCGTTTAGACTGCCAGCGTGATCCCACCCGCCTTCGTTGAAGAACTGCTTGCCCGCGTCGACATCGTCGAAATCGTCGGCCGCCAGGTGCAACTGCGCAAGACCGGCGCCAACCACATGGGGCTGTGCCCGTTCCATGCTGAAAAAGGCCCGAGCTTCAGCGTCAGTGCGGCCAAGCAGTTCTATCACTGCTTCGGCTGCGGCGCCCATGGCAACGCCATCGGCTTTCTCATGGAGCAAGGCGGCCTGGGCTTCATCGAGGCGGTGAAGGAACTGGCCGGCACCGTGGGCATGAACGTGCCACAGGAAGACGAGGACCCCGAGGCCCGCGAACGGGCACAGCAGGCGCGCACACGCCAGGCGTCTCTGGGCGAAGTGCTGGAACACGCGGCCGGCTTCTATCGCGACCAGCTCAAGGCCAGTGCTGACGCCGTGGCCTACCTCAAGCGCCGCGGCTTGAGTGCCGAGGTGACGCGCCAGTTCGGCATAGGCTACGCGCCCGACAGTTGGCGCCCGCTGGCCACCACCTTTGCCCGCTATGACGACCCGCTGCTGGTGGAGTCGGGCCTGGTCATCGTCAGTGGTGACGAAGGTGACGAGCAAAAGCGCTACGACCGCTTTCGCGGCCGCATCATGTTCCCGATCCGCTCGGTCAAGGGCGAGGTCATCGGCTTCGGCGGCCGGGTGCTCGACCAGGGCGAACCGAAGTACCTGAACTCGCCCGAAACCCCGTTGTTCGTGAAGGGCCGAGAGCTGTACGGTTTGTTTGAGGCACGCCAAGGCCTGCGCGCGCGCGGCCACGCGCTGGTGGTTGAAGGCTATATGGATGTGGTGGCGCTGGCGCAACTGGGCATCAACAACGCCGTGGCCACGCTGGGCACAGCGTGCACGGCCGAGCACATTCAAAAGTTGCTGCGCTTCACCGACTCCGTCGTCTTCAGTTTCGATGGTGATGCCGCCGGCCGCCGTGCCGCCGCGCGTGCCCTCGAAGCGGCCCTGCCCCATGCCAGCGACACCCGGCAGTTCCGCTTCCTGTTCCTGCCACCCGAGCACGACCCCGACTCCTTCGTGCGTGAACACGGCGCGCCGGCGTTCGAGTTGCAGATCAAGCAGGCCCTGGCCTTGTCGCGCCAGCTCATAAACGTGGCCGGCGAGGGCTGCGACACTGCCACCCCCGAAGGCCGCGCGCGCCTGCTGGCCACGGCTCGGCCGCTGTGGCAGGCGTTGCCGGATGCCGGCGTGCTCAAGCGCCAGGTGCTGGGCGAACTGGCCAGCCTGGGCCAGATGGACGCGGCTGATCTGGCTGAAGCCTGGGGCATGGGCCAGCGCGCCGCGGCGCCACGCGGGCGCACATCGGCCTCACGCGCCGCGCCGCCAGCGCCCAAGCTGCGCAGCCGCCCGGCCGGCCCGGCCGAGCATGCGCTGTGTTTGCTGCTCCAGCACAACGAATGGTGGGATCGCCTTAGCCCGCAAGACCATGACCTGCTGCACCAGTTGCCCGGCAGCGCCGGCGAGCTGTGCGCCTGGCTGGAGCGCCAGCTTCACGAGCACGGCCCACAGCCTTGGGGCATGCTCGAAGCGGAGCTGCAAGGGCATGCCTTGCAGGCGACCGCACAGCGTGTGATGGGCCGCATGGCCGCGCAGGACGAAGGTGCATTCGAAGATCTGCGCAGCATGGTTAACCTGTTGTGGCGCGAGCAGTTGGTGGCGCGCTCGCACGAACTGGCCGCGCAGGCCGGCAGCGACCCTGCCGCGCGCGCCGAGTACAGCGCCGTGCTGGCGCGGCTGAGTGCCCTGAAGCCGGCCGCATCCTGAAGCTGCGCGAGCGGCCCGTAAGAGGCCCGTAAGAGGCCCGCATGAGGCCCGCAGGTCAAGCCGCGCCCCAGGCCAGGCACAGGTTTCCCGAGGCCAGCACGGTATAATCCAAGGCTTACCGCAAGCGCAGGCTTTGCCGCATGTCCTCAGGTTCCCGGCCACCCTCGACAAGGGTTCCCCAAACCGGCCAACACCCACCTCCAGGAATGCGGCGCCCGTGTCCAGCACAGGGCCTGAAAGCCCAAAGCCGCACCCCCATGCCCGTTGCCCCGGGCAGTTCGTTCGCCTCGCCTGCGCACTCGCTGGCGGCCTGGCGACCGCGCTGCAACCCGCGGCATGCCCGGCGCGGCAGGGGTGGGCTTGCCAACCCGTGACGAGAGGAACTCCATGACTGCCAAAAAAGCTGCATCGCCGCCCAAGGCCACCCCCCCTGCGCCCGCGGCCAAAGGCAAGCCGGCAGCGCCATTGAGCAGCGAGAAGAAGGCCGGTGTGACACCAGCACCAGCCACGGTCAAGCCTGCGGCCAAGACCAGCGCCAAGCCGGCTGTGGCGCCCACGGCAGGCAAAGCCACCGCGCCCAAACCAGTGGCCAAACCAGCGGCCAAGGCCACCATCGCCGCCACGCCGCCCGCCAAGGCCAGCGCGCCTGGCCTGGCCGCCAAAGGCAAGAAGGGCGCGAAGGTGCCTGAGCCCGCCGCGCCCAAGCTGGAGATGACCGGCGACGATGACTTTGCCGACCTCGAAGCCGACGCCGAGCCCGATGTCGACACCAAGTCCGAAACCGAAACCAAGGCCAAGCCGCTGCGCATGAAAGTGTCGCGCGCCAAAGAGCGTGCGCTGATGCGCGAGTTCGGCCTTGAAGAAGCCACCCTCACCGAAGAAGAAGTCGCCAAGCGGCGTCATGAGCTGAAGACGCTCATCAAGATGGGCAAGACGCGCGGCTTCCTCACGCACCAGGAAATCAACGACCACCTGCCTGAAAAGCTGGTCGACCCGGAAATCCTGGAAGCCATCGTCTCCATGCTCAACGACATGGGCATCGCCGTGTACGAGCAGGCGCCCGACGCCGCCACGCTGCTGATTGCCGGCGGCGGCGCGACCACGGCCACCGAGGAAGAAGCAGAGGAAGCCGCTGAAGCCGCGCTGTCCACGGTGGATAGCGAGTTCGGCCGCACCACCGACCCGGTGCGTATGTACATGCGCGAAATGGGCACGGTGGAGTTGCTCACGCGCGAGGGCGAAATCGAAATCGCCAAGCGCATTGAAGGCGGCTTGCAATCGATGATGCTGGCCATCAGCGCGTCGCCCACCACGATTGCCGAGTTGCTGGCCATGTCGATGCGCATCGGCGCGGGCGAGATGAAGATCTCTGAAGTGGTGGATGGTTTTGTCTCCGACGACGAAGCCGACGACTACGTGGCCGAAGAAGACTTCGACGAATTCGATGAAGACGATGACGATGATGGCGCCGGCGGCAGCAAGGCGCTGACCAAGAAGCTTGAAGAACTGAAGGTCGCGGCCTTGGTTCGCTTTGGCGAACTGCGCACGCACTTCGAACACATGCACAAGGCCTATGAACGCGACGGTTATCGCTCCGCGCCGTACAACAAGGCCCAGCATCAGGTCAGCCAGACCTTGATGACGGTGCGCTTCACCGTCAAGACGATCGAGAAGCTGTGCAACATCCTGCGTAGCCAGGTTGATGACGTGCGCCGCTACGAACGCGAGATCCGCAAGATCGTGGTCGACAAGTGCGGCATGCCGCAGGCGCACTTCATCCAGACCTTCCCGCCCAATGTTCTCAACCTGAAGTGGGCCGAGAAGGAAGCGGCCAGCACCAAGCCCTACGGCGCGGTGGTGGCGCGCAACCTGCCGCCCATTCAGGAACTGCAGCAAAAGCTGATCGACCTGCAATCCAAGGCCGTGGTGCCGCTGGAAGACCTGAAGGAAATCAACCGCAAGATGAACGAGGGCGAGCGCGCGTCGCGCGAAGCCAAGAAGGAAATGATTGAGGCCAACCTGCGCCTGGTGATTTCAATTGCCAAGAAGTACACCAACCGCGGCCTGCAATTTCTTGACCTGATTCAGGAAGGCAATATCGGCCTGATGAAGGCGGTGGACAAGTTCGAATACCGGCGTGGCTACAAGTTCAGCACGTATGCCACCTGGTGGATCCGCCAGGCCATCACGCGCAGCATTGCCGACCAGGCGCGCACCATCCGCATCCCGGTGCACATGATCGAAACCATCAACAAGATGAACCGGCTGAGCCGCCAGCACTTGCAGGAATTCGGCTACGAACCCGACGCGCCCACGCTGGCCGAGAAGATGGAGATGCCCGAGGACAAGATCCGCAAGATCATGAAGATCGCCAAGGAGCCGATCTCGATGGAAACACCGATCGGCGACGACGACGATTCGCACCTGGGTGACTTCATCGAAGACACCAACAACGTGGCGCCGGTTGATGCCGCCATGCAGGCCGGCCTGCGCGATGTGGTGAAAGACATTCTCGACAGCCTCACGCCGCGCGAGGCCAAGGTGCTGCGCATGCGCTTCGGCATTGAAATGAGCACCGACCACACCCTCGAAGAAGTGGGCAAGCAGTTCGACGTGACGCGCGAGCGCATCCGCCAGATCGAAGCCAAGGCGATCCGCAAGCTCAAACATCCGAGTCGATCGGACAAATTGCGCACCTACCTCGACAACCTTTGAACGCCCGCCCCCGCCCGTTCAAGCATGACCCAATTGGCCCAGCGTTGCGTGCTGTTTGCCGACATGCGCGGCAGCACCGCGCTGTACGAAACGCTGGGCAATGCGCGGGCCACGGCAGTGGTCACGCGCTGCATCGCGGCCATGCAGGCAGCGGTGGCGCCGGCGCAAGGGCGGGTGGTCAAGACCTTGGGTGATGGCCTGATGGCCGTGTTCGAACAAGCCAGCGACGCGGTGCGCGCCGGCATGCAAATGCGTGAAGCGCTGGAGCAAGGCGCACCCACCGGGCTGGCCGTGACCGGCAGCGGCGCGCTGCGGCTGCAGATCGGCGTGGCGCGCGGCGAGGTGGTGGAGCAGGCGGGCGACTGTTTTGGCGACGCCGTGAACGTGGCCGCCCGGCTGCTCGACCACGCCGGCGACAACGAAATCCTGATCACCGCCGATGTCTTGGCCGGCCTGCCCGAGCCGCTGGCGCAGCGTTTTCGCAGCCTCGACCGCATCGGCCTGCGTGGGCGCAGCGAGCCGGTGCTGGTTTATGCGCAGGGCCCCAAGCGCGCCAGCGACACCGCGGCCACGTTGTTCGGCGAGCCCTCGGCAGCGGGCATGGACCCCGACACCATTGGCCTGGCCTGGGCCGGCACGCGCGTGCAGTTCGATGTCAGCCAGTTGCCGCTGGTCGTGGGGCGCAGCCCGCAGGCCGGTTTTCGCGTCGACGATTCGCGCGTGTCGCGCCTGCATGCCCGCGTCGATTGGCATGGTGGCTGCTTCCAGCTCAGTGACCTCAGCTACAACGGCACCCATGTCCAGTTCGCCGATGGCGAAGTCGTCAGCCTACGCCGCGGCAGCTGCTTGCTGCATGGCGCCGGCGCCATTGGCCTGGGCGGCTCGCCGGCCGACGCGACGTCAGCCTACTTGGGCTTCGAGGTTTTTCGTCGCGCCGCACCCTGAACGCCAACCATCATGCGCGTGCTTTATGTCGACGACGACCGCATCAACACCTTGTTGTTCGAAGCCGCCTGCGCCGATCTGGCCGGCGTCGAATGGCGCTGCGCCGACGCACCTGGGCCGGCCGTGGCACTGGCCCGCGAATGGCCGGCAGACCTGTGGGTGATCGACCTGAACCTGCCCGGCGCCGATGGCTTCGAGCTGCTGCGCCAACTGCGCACCCTGCCCGGCCAGGCCGCCACGCTGGCGGTGCTGTGCAGTGCCGATCTGAACCCGGCCCTGCCGCAGCAGGCGCGCCAGGCCGGCTTCAGCGCGAGCTGGCCCAAGCCGGTCAATGCGGTGGGTCTGCACGCTGGCTTGTCTGCCCTGGGCCTGCTGCCCCCCAGCCATGCGCTGGCGCCCTGAACCGCCCCACCAGCACGGCACAGCGCAGCGCACCGCCGTGCTGCTGGTCAACCTTGGCACACCCGCGGCACCAACGGCCAGCGCGGTGCGACGCTATTTGCGCGAGTTCCTGTGGGACCCGCGCGTGGTGGAAATCCCGCGCCCGCTGTGGTGGTTGATCCTGCACGGCGTGATTCTGCGTACCCGCCCGGCGCGCTCGGCGGCCAAGTACGCCAGCATCTGGCAGCCCGAGGGCTCACCGCTGGCCCTGTGGACCCACAAGCAGGCCGCGCTGTTGCAGGGCTACCTGGGCGAACGCGGCCACGCGGTGCCCGTGTTGCCGGCCATGCGTTATGGCCAGCCGGCCATTGGGGTGGCCTTGAGCGCGCTGCGTGAACAAGGAGCCCAGCGCGTGTTGGTGCTGCCGCTGTACCCGCAATATGCCGCCGCCACCACGGCCAGCACCTTCGATGCCGTGGCGCGCTGGGCCGGCGGCGCGCGGGTGGTGCCCGAGTTCCGCTTCATCCAGCGGTTTGGGGCCGACCCAGGCTACATCCGGGCGCTGGCCGCGCGGGTGCGAACCCATTGGCTCGAAGCCGGCCGTGGCTCCATGCTGGTGATGAGCTTTCATGGCCTGCCCCAGCGCAGCCTCGATCTCGGCGACCCATATCACTGCGAATGCCACCAGACTGCGCGGCTGCTGGCGCAGGCCCTGGGGCTGAAAGACAGCGAATACCGGGTCACCTTCCAAAGCCGGCTGGGCCGCGCCAAGTGGTTGCAGCCCTACACCGAACTCACCTTGCAGCAACTGGCGCGCGACGGTGTGCAAAGGGTGGATGTGGTCTGCCCGGGCTTCCCCGCTGATTGCCTGGAAACGCTGGAAGAGATCGACCAGGAAGTGCGCCAGGCCTTCCTGGCCGCGGGCGGCAAGGCGTTCCATTACGTGCCTTGCCTGAACGACCAGCACGAGTGGATCAGTGCCCTGGCCAGCCTGGCCGAAAAGCATCTGCAAGGCTGGGACACCACGCTGCGGCCCGACGCCACGGCCTTGCAGGCCCAGGCCGAGCGTGCGCGCGCGCTCGGCGCCGAGCGCTGAGTCGGCGCGCCGATTCAGGCGCTGCGCCGGCGCAGCTTCCACAGCCGCGGCAACACCAGCACCGCAGCGATCACCAGGATCAGCGCGAGCGAGCCCGGCCGCTCGACAAATACGCCCCACTTGCCTTCGCCGATCGACAGCGCGTTGCGCATCTGGGCTTCGGCCAACGGCCCGAGGATCAGGCCCACCACTACCGGCGCAGTCGGGAAGTCAAAGCGCCGCATCACGACACCGAGCAAGCCTATCGCGTAGAGCAGGAACAAGTCGAAAGTCGATTGGCGCATGCCGTAAACGCCCACCGTGGCGAAGATCAGGATGCCGGCGTACAGATAGGCCTTGGGCAGCTTCAACAGCTTGACCCACAGCCCGACCAGCGGCAGGTTGAGGATCAACAACATCACGTTGCCGATGTACAGCGACGCGATCAGCGCCCACACCAGGGCGGCATTTTTCTCGAACAGCTGCGGCCCGGGCTGGATGCCGTAGTTCTGGAAGGCGCCGAGCAAGATCGCGGCCGTGTTGGACGTGGGGATGCCCAGCGTCAGCAGCGGGATCAGCGTTGCCGTGATCGCTGCGTTGTTGGCCGCCTCCGGGCCGGCCACCCCTTCAATGGCACCCGTGGTTCCAAATTCGGCTTGAGCGCGGGCGAGCTTCTTCTCGGTGGCATAACTCAGAAAGGTCGGGATCTCGCTGCCGCCGGCGGGAATCGTGCCGAACGGAAAACCGATGAAGGTGCCGCGCAGCCACGCCGGCCAGGAGCGCCGAAACTCCTGCGCCGACATGTGAACCCGGCTCATGGCGTTTTGCGTTTCGCTCACGCGCCCCTCGTAAAACACGGCGTAGAGTGCTTCGGCCACCGCGAACAGGCCCACGGCGATGAGCACCACTTCCAGTCCGTCCATCAACTCGGGCACTCCGGCGGCGTAGCGCACCTGGCCCGAAATCTGGTCAATGCCCACCAGGCCGAGGGCCAGGCCGATGAACAGCGACGTCAGGCCGCGCAGTGTGCTTTTGCCCAACACCGCGCTGACCGTGCAAAAGGCCAGCACCATGAGCAGGAAGTATTCGGGCGGGCCGAGCTTGACGGCATGTTCGGCGACCAGCGGCGCGAACAGCGTCACCAAAACGGTTGCGATCGTGCCGGCCACGAACGAGCCGATGGCTGCGGTGGCCAATGCGGCACCAGCCCGGCCACTCTTGGCCATCTTGTTGCCCTCCATGGCGGTGACCATGGAGCCCGCCTCGCCGGGCGTATTGAGCAGGATGGAGGTGGTTGAGCCGCCATACATCGCACCGTAGTAGATGCCGGCAAAAAAGATCATCGACGCGGTGGGCTCCACCTTCAGCGTGATCGGCAACAACATCGCCACCGCGGTGGCCGGCCCAATGCCGGGCAACACCCCAACGGCCGTGCCGATGGTGCAACCCAGCAACGCCCAGAACAGGTTGATTGGCGTACCGGCAGTGGCGAAGCCACCGAGAAGCTGGGTCCAGATGTCGATCACAGCCAACCCGTCGCGGTCAGGCCGGGCAGGTTGATGCCCAGGGCCTGCGTGAACATCCAATACACCGGCGCCGCGATGGCCAGCCCGATGGCGAAGTCGTGCCCCCAGGCCAGCAAGCCGGGATCCACCCTGCCCTGCGAGACCTTGAAGCCGCGCACTGCGAGCATGAAACACAGCGCGCAGCTGACGATGAACCCCAGCGTCGTGATGAGCAGGGCGTTGGCCAGGATGCCCGCGGAAACCCAGGCCAGGCCTGGCCAATTCCCGGCGCTGGCGCCACTGGGCGGGTCAAGGTCGCGAAAGCCGCCGCTCAACACTTCTTTGAGCAGGAACAGGGCGCATATCGCCAGGGCCACCGCCACCAGCCACGGCAGGAAATTTGGGCCCACGCCGGAGTACCCGGCCTCGCTGCGTACCCCCGCGGCACCGGCAGCCAGCAGCACCGCCGTGGCCAAGGTACCGGCCGCCACGGCAGTCTGCCAACGCCGGTGCATCAAATCATCCCGGACTTGACCATCACCGCCCGCAGCGAAGCAAACTCGTCGTCAACGAAATTGTCGAACTCGGCTCCGGCCAGCCAGGCCGGTGTCCAGTTGTTCTTCGCCAGCGCTTCGGCCCAGGCCTTGCTTTTGGTGGCCTTGGCGACGACTTCGGTCAACGCCCGGCGCTGCTCGGCAGTGATGCCAGGCGCCCCATAGACGCCGCGCCAGTTGCCCAGCACAACGTTGTAGCCCTGCTCCTTCATGGTCGGCACTTCAACGCCTTTGAGCCGGGTGGCTGAGGTCACGGCGATGGCGCGCATCTTGCCCGCCGCGATGTACTCGGCAAACTCGCTGTAGCCGCTGCCGCCGACCGTGACATTGCCGCCCAGAATGGCTGCCGTGGCCTCACCACCGCCGCGGAACGCAACGTAGTTGATTTTGGCCGGATCGACGCCAACATCGCGCGCCAGCATGGCCGACGCAATGTGTTCGGTGGAGCCGCGCGAGCCGCCACCCCACTTCACGCTGCCCGGGTCTTTCTTGAGCAGCTCGACCACGTCTTTCATGGTCTTCAGTGGTGATGAAGCGGGCAACACAAAGACGTTGTATTCGCTGGTCAGGCGGGCAATCGGCGTGGCCTGGCTGAGCGAGACCGGCGGCTTGCCGGTGATGATGCCGCCGAGCATTACAGCGCCCATCACCATCAGCGCGTTCGGGTCGCCCTTGTTGCTGTTGACGAATTGCGCCAGGCCGATCGCACCGGCAGCGCCGCCCTTGTTGTCGAAGTTCACCGATGCCGCCGCGCCGGCGTCCAGCAAGGCCTTGCCCAAGGCGCGGCCGGTGGTGTCCCAACCGCCGCCGGGGTTGGCTGGAATCATCATCTTCAGGTTGGCCGCGGCAGCACACGCATGGAACGGCAAGGCGCCGGCAGCGGCCAGGGCGGCCAGGGATTTGAGGAACGTATCGCGACGCATCGAAGTCTCCAAAAAATGTCTACCAGAGCCAGGCAACGGCCTGAACGGCCACGATGTTGACAGGTGCAACCCACCTTCAGCCGCCAGCCTGCCTAGGGGATTGCCCGAACGGGCCGCGCTACTGAACGACAATTCGGCCATGCCGCAAGCCCTTGATCGACTGCGCCTTGACAAGTGGTTATGGGCGGCGCGCTTCGTGAAGACCCGCGCGCTGGCGGTGGAGCAAATCGACAAAGGCCGTGTCCAGGTCAACGGCCAGCCGGCCAAGCCGGCACGCGAGTTGCGCGTGGGCGATGAACTGGAATTGCGCCATGGCAGCACGCCGCGCACCGTGATCGTGCTGGCTTTAAGCGCCCAGCGCGGCCCGGCACCGGTGGCCCAGGCCTTGTATGAGGAAACCCCTGAAAGCCTGCTGCGGGCGCAGGCCGCCGCACAGGCGCGTGCCCAGGGCGTTGAGCCGGCGCAAACCCTGACCGACGGGCGGCCCACCAAGCGTGACCGCCGCGTGCTCAGCGACTGGCAGCGCTGGAGCGCCAGCATCGACGACCCCGAATGAACGACTGCCGCTTGGCAGGGCCTGGCGGGCGTGAAAAATCCTGCTTGAAACATCGGCCATCGCCCTCAGGTGTTGGCCCAGGATCTGACTGAACTGAATTCGCCCAAACCATCATGACCGTAGATAACCCGAACGAAGAACCCAAAGCAGAACCCGGCCCGGCCAGCGCGGCCAGCGACATCCCTTTTTCCGACCTGCCCGCCAGCGCCGATGCCCGCCTGGCCGAGCTGGAGCAAAAGCATGCGCAGATGTCTGACATGTACCTGCGTGCGAAAGCCGAGGCCGAGAACACCCGCCGCCGCGCAGAAGAGGAAACCAGCAAGGCGCGCAAGTTCGCCATCGATGCCTTCGCTGAAAGCCTGCTGCCGGTGAAAGACAGCCTGGAGGCCGCCATTGCCCGGCCCGACGCCACCCCCGAGCAGGTGCTCGAAGGCGTGCAGGCCACGCTGCGCCAGTTGAGCGCGGCGCTAGAACGCAACAAGGTCTTGCCGATCAGCCCGCCGGCGGGCACCAGGTTCGACCCGCACCAGCACCAGGCCATCAGCGTGGTGCCCGCAGAGCAAGACGCCAACACAGTGGTCAGCGTGCTGCAAAAGGGCTACCTCATTGCCGAGCGCGTGTTGCGCCCGGCGCTGGTCACGGTGGCGGCACCGAAGTAGCACCCCAGCGAGCAAGCCTGGCTTGAAAGCCTGCGCCTCACCCACAACTCAAACACAGACTCAACCTTCACGGAGCACATCATGGGAAAGATCATCGGCATTGACCTGGGCACCACCAATTCGTGTGTGTCGGTCATGGAAGGCAACACGCCCAAGGTCATCGAGAACAGCGAAGGTGCGCGTACCACGCCGTCGGTGATCGCTTATCAAGAGGATGGCGAGATCCTCGTCGGCGCCTCGGCCAAGCGCCAGGCCGTGACCAACCCGCGCAACACGCTGTACGCCGTCAAGCGCCTGATCGGGCGCAAGTTCACTGAAAAAGAAGTGCAAAAGGACATCGACCTGATGCCCTACCGCATTGCCGCGGCCGAGAACGGCGACGCCTGGGTCGAAGTGCGCGGCAAGAAGCTCGCGCCGCCCCAGGTGAGCGCCGAGGTGCTGCGCAAGATGAAGAAAACCGCGGAAGACTACCTGGGCGAAGAAGTCACCGAGGCCGTGATCACCGTGCCCGCGTACTTCAACGACAGCCAGCGCCAGGCCACGAAAGACGCCGGGCGCATTGCGGGGCTCGATGTGAAACGCATCATCAACGAGCCCACCGCCGCAGCGCTGGCCTTCGGCCTGGACAAGCACGGCAAGGGCGACCGCAAGATCGCGGTGTACGACCTGGGCGGCGGCACGTTCGATATCTCCATCATCGAGATTGCCGACGTTGACGGCGAAAAGCAGTTCGAAGTGCTGTCGACCAACGGCGACACCTTCCTGGGCGGCGAAGACTTCGACCAGCGCATCATCGACTTCATCGTCGCCGAGTTCAAGAAGGATCAAGGCGTTGACCTGACCAAGGACGTGCTGGCTTTGCAACGTTTGAAGGAAGCCGCTGAGAAGGCCAAGATCGAACTTTCCAGCAACTCGCAGACCGACGTCAACCTGCCCTACATCACGGCCGATGCCAACGGCCCGCGGCACCTGAACATCAAGCTCACCCGGGCCAAGCTGGAAAGCCTGGTCGAGGAGTTGATCGCCCGCACCATCGAGCCCTGCCGCACGGCCGTGAAGGATGCCGGCGTCAAGCTCACCGACATCGACGACATCATCCTGGTCGGCGGCATGACGCGCATGCCCAAGGTGCAGGAAACGGTGAAGGAATTCTTCGGCAAAGACCCGCGCAAGGACGTCAACCCCGATGAAGCCGTGGCCGTGGGCGCGGCCATCCAGGGCCAGGTGCTGGGCGGTGACCGCAAGGATGTGCTGCTGCTCGACGTGACGCCGCTGAGCCTGGGCATCGAAACGCTGGGCGGCGTGATGACCAAGATGATCAAGAAGAACACCACCATTCCCACCAAGTTCGCCCAGGTGTTCAGCACGGCCGACGACAACCAGCCGGCAGTGACGATCAAGGTCTACCAGGGCGAGCGCGAAATCGCCACCGGCAACAAGAGCCTGGGCGAGTTCAATCTCGAGGGCATTCCGCCGTCGCCGCGCGGCATGCCGCAAATCGAGGTCAGCTTCGACATCGACGCCAACGGCATCTTGCACGTCGGCGCCAAGGACAAGGCCACGGGCAAGGAAAACAAGATCACGATCAAGGCCAATTCGGGCATCTCGGAAGAAGAAATCCAGAAGATGGTGAAGGACGCCGAACTGAACGCGGCCGAAGACGCGCGCAAGCTTGAACTGGTGCAGGCGCGCAACCAGGCCGACGCCCTGCTGCACTCGGTTAAGAAGAGCCTGGCCGAGCACGGTGCCGCACTTGACGCACCCGAGAAGGAAAAGATCGAAGCCGCGCTGAAAGACCTTGAGCAAGCCATGAAGGCTGACGATAAGGATGCGCTGACAGCCAAGACCGAAGCGCTGATGACCGCCAGCCAAAAGCTCGGCGAGAAGATGTATGCCGGGGCGCAAGCCGAGGCGGCGGCTGCGGCGGGCGGGGCGGGTGCGGCTGGTGCAGGTGGCGCACAAGGCCAGGCCGGCGAGGCGCCGAAGGGCGAGGCCAAGGCGGCTGACGACAACGTGGTGGACGCTGACTTCAAGGAAGTCAAGAAGTGATGTGGGGTGGCGGCGTGCGAGCCGCCTTGAACACTCGCCGCGTTCGATGCGGCAGGCCCGGCCTGCCCCTCGACGCGGCGCTTAGCTTTGTGCGGGACTGAGAGCTTTCATGGCCAAACGCGACTACTACGACACCCTGGGCGTGCCCAAGAACGCGACCGACGACGACATCAAGAAGGCCTACCGCAAGCTGGCCATGAAGCACCACCCTGACCGCAACCAGGGCAACGGTGCCAAGGCCTCGGAGGAAAAATTCAAGGAGGCCAAGGAAGCCTACGAGATGCTCTCTGACCCCAAGAAGCGCGCGGCCTACGACCAGTTCGGCCATGCTGGGGTCGACCCAAACAGCGGCATGCGTGGCGGCCCCGGGCCCGAAGGGTTTGGCGGCTTTGCCGAAGCCTTTGGTGACATCTTCGGCGACATCTTCGGTGCCGGCGGCCAGCGCCGTGGTGGCGGTGGCCAGCAGGTCTACCGCGGCAACGACCTGAGCTACGCGATGGAGATCACGCTGGAGGAAGCCGCCTTCGGCAAGGAATCGCAGATCCGCATTCCCAGTTGGGAGGCCTGCGAAACCTGCGCTGGCAGCGGCGCCAAGGCCGGCACCAGCGCCAAGACCTGCGGCACCTGCAACGGTGCGGGCACCGTTCACATGCGCCAGGGCTTCTTCAGCATCCAGCAGACCTGCCCCAATTGCCGCGGTGCCGGCAAGGTGGTGCCCGAGCCGTGCATGGCGTGCAGCGGCGCCGGGCGGCTGAAACGGCAAAAGACGCTGGAAGTGAAGATTCCGGCGGGCATCAACGAAGGCATGCGCATCCGCTCGGCCAGCAACGGCGAACCCGGCACCAACGGCGGCCCGGCCGGCGACCTGTACATCGAAATCCGCATGAAGGCGCACGAGATCTTCGAGCGTGACGGCGACGACCTGCACTGCACCGTACCGGTGGGGCTGACCACGGTTACTTTGGGCGGCAAGATCGACGTGCCCACGCTGGGCGGCAAGGCCGAGATCGAGCTGCCCGAAGGCACCCAGCATGGCAAGACTTTCCGCCTGCGCGGTAAGGGCATCAAGGGCATTCGCTCAAGCTACCCGGGCGACCTGTACTGCCACGTGACCGTGGAAACGCCGGTCAAGATCACCGACCAGCAGCGCAAACTGCTGCGTGAGTTGGACGAGTCGTTCCGCAAATCGGGTGACCGCCACTCGCCCAATGCCAAGAGCTGGACGGATCGCGTCAAGGACGTGTTCAAGTAGCACTCGCCGGGCCGCCACCGGCGGCAGCGCTTTTAGCGCGTCAGCGGCCCCGCTTCATCGCGCCGCTCTTGTAGGCTTCAGCGGCGAGCTGGTAGTAGGCGATGGCTTCTTCAGTCAGCTCGCGGCTGAGTTCGTCATCGGGCGCGCTCTGGCCCGTGTCAGCCAACACCACGCGCACGCGACCGTTGGGCTTGAGCTCGACGATGCGGCCGCGTTCGTAGTAGCCCACGGTTTGGTAGTTGGCCATCAAGGCGCGCTGGTGGGTTTGGCCTTCGCGCAGGATGTCTTGCCCGAAGAAGCGTGACTCATAACTGAAGTTCAACAGCGCCAGCAGGGTTGGCGCCACGTCGATTTGCGAAGCAATGCTGTCGACCCTGCCTGCCGGCACATGCGCGGGCGAGTAAATGAGCATGGGGATGTGGTACGCGGGCGGCGGCAACTCCTGCTTGCCTCGGCCATTGTGGGTGTGGTCGGCCACGATCACGAACATGGTGTTGGCAAACCAGGGCTTCAAGCGGGCTTCGTCGATGAAGCGGCCCAAGGCATGGTCGGTGTACTTCACGCCACCGTCGCGCCCGGTCTTGCTGGGAATGTCGATGCGCCCGGCAGGGTAGGTGTAGGGCCGGTGGTTGCTGGTGGTCATGACGTGCGCAAAGAAGGGCTGCGCGCGGGCATGGCGCGCATCGAGTTCTCTTAACGCCAGGCTGAACAGGTCTTCGTCGGCCACGCCCCAGATGTTCTCGAACTGAATCTGCTCGGGCTTGAGCGCGGTGCGGTCGATCACCGTGTAGCCATTGGCTGAGAAGAAGGCATTCATGTTGTCGAAGTAACCGTAGCCCCCATACAGGTACAGCGCCTCGTAGCCCTGGCTCTTGAAGACTTCGCCCAGGGTGAACAGGTCGGCGTTGTCGGGCCGCTTGACGATGCTGTGGCCCGGCGTGGGCGGCACGGAAAGCGTCAGGGCCTCCAGCCCGCGCACGGTGCGCGTACCGGTGGCGTACAGGCGGGTGAACAGCAGGCTGTCCTTGGCCAAGGCATCCATGCGTGGCGTAATGCCACGCGTGTTGCCGAAGCTGGCCATGAATTCGGCGCTGAAACTTTCCACCGAGACCAGCACCACGTTCAGGCGCTTGACCGGCCCCTGGCCCTGCACCTGGCGGCGCTGTGGCACCGGGTTGATTGCGCCCAACTTGTGGCCGGTGATTTCAGACGTTAACCGAGCCAGCGCCTGGTTGCGCGGCAACAGCCGGTAAAAGCGCTCGTAGCTGATCTCGTTGGTGCGAAAGGCATGCCAGAAATCGTAAGCGCCATTGCCGGCCAGCTCATTGATCTGCGCGTTGCCGGAAAACTCCTTGTAGCGCGCATCCACCGCAAAGAACGCCAGCAGCGGCGCCAGCACGCACCAGCCCAGCGCCGCCACGGCACGCGCGCGCCAGGGAGCCGGTGCAGCGTGCAATGCCGGGCGCAGCACCCGCCAGGCCAAGGCCCAAAACAGCAGGCTCAACAGGGCAACACCGCCCAGCAGCAGCGGCAGGTTGTAGGACTCGCGGATATTGCCCACCACCTCATTGGTGTAGATGAGGTAGTCCACCGCGATGAAGTTGAAGCGCGAAGCAAACTCGTTCCAGAAGGTGAACTCCGAGAACGCCACGAACACGGACAGCACCGCCAATGGCAGCAAGCCCACGGCCACGACAGCGCGCAACAAGCCCCGCGCCCAGGCCGCCCGCTGTGGCCACAACGCCAGCAGCAAGGCCAGAGGTGCCAGCGCGAAGGCGGCCGCGGACAGATCGAACACCGCGCCGATCAGCAACACCGGCAGCAACTTCCAGGGCAGCCAAACCGATGGGTCGCCGTTGAACACGGCCAGGCCCAGACGCACCAGCAGGTTCAAACCGAGAAACAGCGCCACCGCCCGCGGCAGCAGCCGCATGGTTCCCGGCGCAGCCCTGGCCACCAACCGCTCCAACCTTTTGTTCATGTGCAAACCTTGTCGGCGCCTTGCGCCCGGCGCGCCGTTGCGGCGCTGTATGGGCGCGGATGCTACCTGCGGCAGGTTGCCGCTTGATTGCAGCATCGGCCGGGGCCAGCACTCAGAACAGGCAGCCTTGGTGCGCTGATTCCGGCGCCGAACCCATCGGGCGCCGAAACGCCGCCAGATCGAGTTCGAAGCGTTCACGGTTCAACCCCAGGCGCGCGCAGGCCTTGGTGAAACGCTGGCGCACCAGTTGCGCCCAAACGCCCTGCCCCGTCATGCGGCTGCCGAAACGTGCGTCGTTGTCTTGGCCGCCCCGCATGTCGCGCACCCGGGCCATCACCCGCGCCGCGCGTTCTGGAAAGTGCTGTTGCAACCAGGTCTGGAACATCGGGTTCACTTCCCACGGCAGGCGCAGCACCACGCTGAAGGCGCGCGTGGCGCCGGCGTCAGTGGCGGCTTGCAGGATGCGTTCAAGCTCGGGCTCGTTCAGGAACGGGATCACCGGCGACACGCTCACGCCCACCGGCACACCGGCACGCGCCAGCGCGGCAATGGTGCGCAGCCGCCGCTGCGGCGACGCGGCGCGCGGCTCCATGACGCGGGCCAGGTGCGGGTCGAGCGTGGTGATTGACACGTACGCAGCAAACAGCTTGGACTGCCCCATGGGCGCCAGCAAATCGAGGTCGCGTTCGATCAGCGAACCCTTGGTCAGCAGCGAGAAGGCATGCCGAGTTTCGGCCATGACTTCGATCACGCCACGGGTGATGCGCAGCTTGCGCTCGAGCGGTTGATAAGGGTCGGTGACCGAGCCGATGTTCAGCGCCGCCGGCTCGTAGGCGCGGCTGGCAAAGGCCTTGCGCAAGGCCGCCGCGGCATTCACCTTGGCCACGATGCGGGTTTCGAAATCGATGCCCGGTGACAGGTCGAGGTAGCTGTGCGTGGGCCGCGCATAGCAGTAGATGCAGCCATGTTCGCAGCCGCGATAGGGGTTGATGGACAGGTCGAACCCGATGTCGGACGACTGGTTGCTGCTCAGGATGCTGCGCACCTGCTCGTGCAGCACCCGGGTGGCCGGCGCGCTGGGGAGGCCTTCTTCCGCCTGCGGCTGCTGCCAACCGTCGTCAGCCGGCTCATGCTGCTGTTTGGTGAAGCGATGCTCGACCAGCCAGGTGACGCCGCGGCCCTTGAGCGGCATGGGCAGGGGCAGCGGGTGGGCATTTGGCGGGATCGACATACTGATGTTTTATACAGTCTTTCCCGGCTGCGCAAGCGGTTCAACCCGCGCTTGGCCCTGCGGTGCCAAGCCTGCCTCAGTATCCGCTGCCCGCGCTGCCCGGCGCCAGGTTGTCAAATTTGGTCAATGGCTTCAGGAAGGTCAGCTTGAGCGTGCCGGTGGGCCCGTTGCGTTGCTTGCCGATGATGATCTCGGCCACGCCGGGCTCCTTGGATTCCTTGTTGTAGTACTCGTCGCGGTAGATGAACATGATCACGTCGGCGTCTTGCTCGATGGCGCCGGACTCACGCAGGTCGCTCATCATCGGCCGCTTGTCCGGCCGCGACTCGACGCTGCGATTGAGCTGCGACAGCGCAATCACCGGGCATTGCAACTCCTTGGCCAGCGCCTTCAGGCCGCGCGAAATCTCGCCGATCACGGTGGCGCGATTCTCGTCGTTCGACTGCGTGCCACTCATCAGCTGCAGGTAGTCGACGATGATGAGACCGAGCTTGCCGCACTGACGCGCCTGGCGGCGCGCGCGCGCACGCACCTCGGCCGGGTTGAGAGACGGCGACTCGTCGATGAACATGCTGGCTTTGCCGAGCTTGTCGACCGCCTCTGTCAGTCGCGACCATTCGTCGTCGCGCAACGCGCCCGTTCGCAGATGTTGCTGATCGATGCGACCGAGCGAACCGACCAAGCGCAGCGCCAGTTGCGATGCGCCCATCTCCATCGAGAACACGGCCACCGGCAGCCCCTCCTGCACCGCCACGTGTTCGGCGATGTTGAGCGCGAACGCCGTCTTGCCCATCGACGGACGCGCCGCCAGCACGATCAGATCGCCCGGTTGCAGTCCGGCCGTCATGCGGTCCAGATCGTAGAAGCCGGTGCGTACGCCCGTCACTTCTTCGGCGCCGTTCTCGGCCAGCTCCGTCACGCGATCGATCAATTGAACGACGAGCTTGTCGATGGGCTGAAAACCTTGTTGCGATCGCGACCCTTCTTCGCCGATCTGGAACACGCGCCCTTCGGCCTCGTCCAGGATCTGCGTGACGGACCGTCCTTGCGGGTTGAACGCCTTGGTGGCGATCTCGTCGCTGGCTTCGATGAGTTTGCGCAGGATGGCGCGCTCGCGCACGATCTCGGCGTAGCGCCGCAGGTTGGCCGCGCTCGGCACGCTCTGCGCCAACGCATTGAGGTAAGCGATGCCGCCACAGGCTTCGGCTTTGCCGAAGGACTGGAGTTGCTCGAACACCGTGATGACGTCGGCTGGCTTGGTGGCCGCCGCCAGCGCACCGATGGCCGCATAGATCACCCGATGCTCGAAACGATAAAAATCGGTGTCGCGCAACAAGTCGGCGGCGCGGTCCCAGGCGCTGTTGTCGAGCAGCAGCCCCCCCAGCACGCTCTGCTCGGCTTCGATGGAATGCGGTGGCACGCGCAGGCGCGCAACCTCGTCATCGACGTGGGTGGGCGGTACAGTGGGGTCGAGCGATTCGAAGACGGCGGACATGGGTCAGGTGCAATGCAGGGAGCTTACAGCGAGCGTATCGCGATGGACTGAGCTTGGCGACGCACAACTGCGTGCACAACCGGGTGGATGACCTGTGGACAATCCAACGAACAACGGCACCTTGCGGTGCCGTCGAAGCCAGAAGGCTTGGAGCGCGTGGGGTCAGTCGCTCTCGCCCGACACCGCGATGTTGACGTCGCTCAGCACATCACCGTGCAGGGCCACGCTGACCGGGTGCGAGCCCACCGTCTTGAGCGGCCCGTTGGGCATGCGAACTTGCGACTTTTGAACGTCGAAGCCGAGTTTCTTGAGCGCGTCGGCAATGTCGTGGTTGGTGACCGAACCGAACAAACGCCCGTCGACACCGGCTTTCTGCGAGATCGGCACCGTGATGCCTGCCAGCTTCTCGCCCACGGCCTGCGCCTTGGAGAGTTTGTCGGCAGCCAGCTTTTCAAGTTCGGCGCGCTTGACTTCGAATTCCTTGATCGCGGTTTCGGTGGCGCGGCGCGCCAGCTTGCCCGGGATCAGGAAGTTGCGCGCGTAGCCGTCCTTGACGCGAACCACGTCGCCGAGGTTGCCCAGGTTCACCACTTTTTCGAGCAGGATGATTTGCATGGTGGGAGCTTTCTCTTAAACCTTGTGTTGGTCGCTGTACGGCAGCAACGCCAGGAAGCGCGCGCGCTTGATGGCGGTGGTGAGCTGACGCTGGTAGAACGCGCGCGTGCCGGTCAAACGGGCCGGGGTGATCTTGCCGTTCTCGCCGATGAAGTCGCGCAAGGTGTCGATGTCCTTGTAGTCGATCGATTCGACGTTGGCCACCGTGAAACGGCAGAACCGTTTGCGCCGGAACAGCAGCGATTGCTGGTTGCGCTTGGGTTTGCGATCTTTGCTGAATTTGCCTTTGCCACGTGGAGGTGCCATGGTGCTTGCTCCTGAAATTTCGAAAGCGTTTTTCTAGAACGCGTGTTGCTGATAAGCCGGATACGCTCGGAATGAATTCAACTCAATCGGTCGACGGTGCCCACATGGAACACCACGCCGCGCCCGTTGCGCGCCGCCGCCAGAAACCCCGTGAAAACCGCCTCCACCCCGGCAGGCAAGGCCTGCACGCTGTGAGTGATGTCATCGCCGATGGCTTTGGATCTGACCTCCACCATGACGCTGCGCACTTGACCGTTTTCACTGGCTTGCCCTTCGTGCTTGAGCACAAAGTTCAAGGCGGGCAATCCTGCCGGCGTGTATCGCAAGGGGCTGCGCTCGATCAGTTGAGCTTGCAGCACCAGCCGGTTGAGGCTGGCTGCGATGCCTGGGTTCAGGCCGATTGCTCCTGCGGCTTGGGTTGCGGTGCTTGCGGCTGATGCTGGCTGGACGGTGCGGGCGATTTACGCGCTTCGTCACGCTCGACCTGCTTCATCATGTTCGAAGGTGCCGTGTCGGCCTTGGTCTTGGCCACGGTCAGGTGACGCAAGACCGCATCGTTGAAGCGGAAGCCGGTTTCGAGTTCGGTCAGCGTGGCCGGGGTGCACTCGATGTTGACGCACAGGTAGTGCGCCTTGGCGAGCTTGTTGATCATGTAGGCAAGCTGGCGGCGGCCCCAGTCTTCGACTCGGTGGACCTTGCCGCTCGCTGCAGTGACGAGTGCCTTGTAGCGCTCGAGCATGGCCGGAACCTGCTCGCTTTGATCCGGATGGATCAGCAGGATGATTTCATAGTGACGCATGGATGCTCCTTGTGGGTATCGGCCAGCACCCGAAGGTCGGTACCGAAAGCCGCCGCACGCGTCGAAGGTGCTGGCAGCAAGGGTTAAAGATGCCGACTTTCAAGCCGACGCTGCGGCCCCGAAACGCGTGGCGCAGGGCTGCGTTGCACGCCAAAGGTCGTTCGGCCTTTTTTGGGCAACTTGCAATTGTATCCGAATTGGCAGCACCCAGGCGGGCGCGCCGCCCTAGCCTTTGGCCAGCGACTGCCAAGTGTCGACCACCGAGTCGGGGTTGAGCGAGATCGAGACGATGCCTTCCTGCGCCAGCCACAGCGCAAAGTCGACATGATCGCTCGGGCCTTGACCACAGATGCCGATGTACTTGCCGGTGGCGCGGCAGGCGGCGATGGCACGCGAGATCAAGGCCTTGACGGCCGGATCGCGTTCGTCGAAATCGCCCACCAGTTGCGCGTGACCCGAGTCGCGATCCAGCCCCAGCGTAAGTTGGGTCAGATCGTTGGAGCCGATGCTCATGCCGTCGAAATGTTCCAGGAACTGCTCGGCCAGAATGGCATTGCTGGGCACCTCGCACATCATGATCACGCGCAAGCCGTCCTGACCGCGCTTGAGACCCCGCTCGGCCAGCATCTCGGTGACGCGTTGCGCCTGCCGCACGGTGCGCACGAACGGCACCATGATTTCGACGTTGTTCAATCCCATGTCGTTGCGCACACGCTTGAGCGCCTCGCACTCCATGGCAAAGGCGTCGCTGAAGTCGCCGCTGATGTAGCGCGAGGCGCCGCGAAAACCGAGCATCGGGTTTTCTTCGTCGGGCTCGTAGCGCGTGCCGCCGATCAGCTTGCGGTATTCGTTGCTCTTGAAGTCCGACAAGCGCACGATCACGGGTTTGGGCCAGAACGCAGCGGCAATGGTGGCGACACCTTCGGTCAGCTTGTCCACGTAGAACGCACGCGGCGAGGCATGGCCTCGGGCCACGGATTCCACCGCCTTCTTCAGTTCGGGGTCGATGTTGGGATAGTCGAGAATGGCCTTCGGGTGCACGCCGATGTTGTTGTTGATGATGAACTCCAGCCGCGCCAGCCCCACCCCCGCGTTCGGCATCTGGGCAAACTCGAACGCCAATTGCGGGTTGCCCACGTTCATCATCACCTTGATCGGCGTGTACGGCATTTCACCGCGCTTGACTTCGCTCACCTCGGTGTCGAGCAATCCGTCGTAGATGTACCCGGTGTCGCCCTCGGAGCACACCACGGTCACGAGCGCGCCCTCCTGCAATTTGCTGGTGGCATCGCCGCAGCCCACCACAGCGGGGATGCCGAGCTCACGCGCGATGATGGCTGCATGGCAGGTGCGCCCGCCGCGATTGGTCACGATCGCGCTTGCGCGCTTCATCACCGGCTCCCAGTTGGGGTCGGTCATGTCGGTGACGAGCACGTCGCCGGGTTGCACGCTGTCCATTTCGGCCACCGACTGCACCAGGCGCACAGGGCCGGTGCCGATCTTTTGCCCGATGGCACGCCCCTCGACCAACACCGTGCCGGAACTCTTGAGCCGGTAGCGATGTTCGACCTTGCCGGCCGCCTGGCTCTTCACGGTCTCGGGCCGTGCCTGAAGGATGTAGAGCTTGCCGTCGTGGCCGTCCTTGCCCCATTCGATGTCCATCGCGCGACCGTAGTGCTTCTCGATCACGAGGGCGTAGCGCGACAGCTCCATCACGTCGGCATCGGACAGCGAATAGCGGTTGCGCTGCTCGGGCGGCACGTCCACGGTTCTGACGAGCTTGCCCGAAGCCTTGCGCTCGGCCGCGCTCGCAAACTCCATCTTGATCAGCTTGGAGCCGAGGTTGCGACGAATCACGGCGCACTTGCCGGCGCGCAGCGCTGGTTTGTGCACATAGAACTCGTCGGGGTTGACGGCGCCCTGCACCACCGTTTCGCCCAAGCCCCAGCTGGCAGTGATGAACACCACGTCGCTGAAGCCCGATTCGGTGTCGATCGTGAACATCACGCCCGCCGCGCCCAAGTCGCTGCGCACCATGCGCTGCACACCGGCGGACAAGGCCACGTCAGCATGGGCAAAGCCCTTGTGCACGCGATAACTGATTGCACGATCGTTGTAGAGCGAAGCAAACACCTCTTTCATCTTGTGCAGCACATCGTCGATGCCCACCACATTGAGGAAGGATTCTTGTTGCCCGGCAAACGATGCGTCGGGCAGGTCTTCGGCCGTGGCCGAGGACCGCACGGCGAACGACGCCGCGGCATCGCCGGTTTCCAAGGTGATGAATGCCTCGCGTACTGCTTGCTCGAGGTCGGGCGGAAACGGCGTTTCGACCACCCACTGGCGAATCTCCGCACCTGCCTGCGCAAGTGCGCGCACATCGTCGGTGTTGAGTCGCGACAAGCGCGCGTCGATGCGCGCGGCCAGTTCGCCCTGCGCCAGAAAGCGTCTGAATGCATGCGCCGTGGTGGCAAAGCCGCCGGGGACGCGCACGTCGGTGGCGCTGAGCTGGCTGATCATTTCGCCGAGGCTGGCGTTCTTGCCACCGACCACCTCGACGTCGGTCATTCTCAGCTGCTCGAACGGTACGACCAGGGCGGTCGCAAGGGTGGCGTTGGACATGGGTGAACTCCGAGGCGATAAAAATGGGGGGCGTCCGAAACAAGCCACCCGGCGCGCGGCGCCTTGGCGGGGTGTTGTTCTTCGTGGGGGTGGTGGCGCATGTTCTAGGAGGAAGCGCGATGGCTTGGACGAATCGTCGGATTCTAAGAGCCGCACCGCCTATCATCGATACCCCCTCTTTGAGCGAAATCGTCGCCATGGCCGACCGCACCGTGTTTTTTGTCTCAGACGGCACCGGTATCACGGCTGAAACGTTCGGCAATTCGGTGTTGGCCCAGTTCGCCATCCGGCCGCGGCACGTGCGCCGGCCGTTCATCGACACACCGGCCAAGGTCCAGGCGGTGGTGGACGAGATCAACCACACGGCGGCGCGCGAAGGCAAGAAGCCGATCGTCTTCATCACGCTCGTCAACAACGAGATTCGCGATGTGGTCACGCACCCCGACTGCAAAGGCATGGTGCTGGACATCTTTCGCGCCTTCGTCGAACCGCTGGAGGTGGAGCTCGGCGTCAAGTCCAACCATCGCGTGGGGCGGTTTCTGGACGTTGCCGTGAGCGGCGAATACCACGACCGCATCGAAGCCATCAACTTTTCACTGGCGCACGACGACGGGCAGAGTGCGCGCAATCTCGACAACGCCGATGTGATCCTGGTGGGGGTGAGTCGCAGCGGCAAGACGCCGACGTCGCTCTACCTGGCCATGCAGCACGGCATCAAGGCGGCCAACTACCCCTTGATTCCCGAAGACTTCGACCGAGGCCACCTGCCCAAGCCGTTGGCACCCTTCAAGGCCAAATGCTTCGGGCTCACCATCGACCCGGACCGCCTGGCCCAGATCCGCCACGAACGTCGACCCGGCAGCAGCTATGCGTCGCTGAACAATTGCAAACAGGAAGTCAGCGCGGCGGAGTCGATGATGCGGCGCGAAGGCATCGGGTGGCTCAGCTCGACGCACAAATCGATTGAAGAAATCGCTACCACCATCTTGCGCGACATTCGTCCCGATCGCCTGATCTACTAGGTGTCCGTGGCGGATGGGCATTCGCGCACCGACGCGTGCATGCAGATGGCCGCAGCCACGGCCACGTTCAACGACTCTTCGCCCCCGGGTTGTCGGATGCGAAAAACGTGCGTGCACGCCGCCAGCAAGGCTGCGTCGATGCCCTGACCTTCATGCCCGACCAACCAGGCGCAAGGCCAAGGCAAGGGGCCCGAACCCAGCACGACATGGGCATGCGAACTGGTCCCCAGCCACGGCACCGCCAGTCGCTGCAGCATGCGCATGTCGGCGCGCTCGACGAGCCGCATCGAAAAGTGCGCACCCATGCCGCCACGCATCACCTTGGGCGACCACAGCGCGACGCTGCCTTGCATGGCGATCACTTGACGAAAGCCGAAGGCCGACGCACTGCGCAGCATCGACCCGACGTTGCCAGGATCCTGAACCCGGTCGAGCACAAGGGTCGGCGCCTGGGCATCGACCTCCGGATCGGCAGGGATGCGGATCAGGAACCCGATCGGCGCTGGGGACTCCAGACTCGTCAAGCCGGCCATCATGGGCTCGGGCACAACCCCCACCTTGTCGGCGCGGACGGCCAGCGCACGCAAGCTGGGTGCGGCCCAGGCGTCGACGCTGAGCAGCGCGTTGGTCGGCACCATGCCCGCCTCGATGGCCGCACGGCAAAGATGTTCGCCTTCGATCCAGCACAACCCTGCTCGGCGCGACCCGGCCGCTTGATGCACGAGCTTGCGTACTTGCACGAGCACGGGGTTCTCGCGCGACGTGATGTGGGAAACCGCATCGCCCATGGCTTACCAGGCCTCGATCGAGGGTGCAGGCGCGAACGTTTGCTGCGCGCGACGCACCGGACCGAAAGTGCGACGGTGCACCGCGCACGGTCCGTGGTCTCGCAGCGCCTGAAGGTGAGAGGGTGTCGGGTAGCCCTTGTGCACGTTGAAGCCATAAGCTGGATAGTGTTCGTGCAGCGATTCGCACAAAAGGTCGCGGTGCACCTTGGCCACGATCGAGGCGGCCGAAATGGCACGCACCTTGGCATCGCCCTTCACGATGGCCTCGGCCAGCATCGGCAAGGCAGGCAGCCGGTTGCCGTCCACCAGAACCTTGCGCGGTGTTAGACGCAAAGCGCGCACCGCGCGCTGCATGGCCAGCATGGTGGCTTGAAGAATGTTGAGCGCGTCGATCTCCTCGACCGTGGCCACGCCGATGCCGCAGCACAAGGCACGTTCAAGAATGCGATCGTTCAAGCGTGCCCGTTGCAGAGGCGTCAGCATCTTGGAATCGCGAAGCCCTCGAATCGGACGCGCGTCGTCGAGCATCACGGCCGCAGCCACCACGGGGCCCGCCAGCGGGCCTCGGCCCGCTTCGTCGACACCCGCCAACAGCCCCGGGAGGTCCCACGGCAGACCGAGCTGCTCAAGCGGCAAGGAGGGTTTGAATCGCATCGGTGGCGGTGCGCGCAGTGTCGCGCTTGAGTTCGAGGTGCATGTCCGTGAAGCGCGACTGCAGTGCGTCGATCTTGTGCGGCGCGTCCAGCCAAGCCAGGGTGTCGAGGGCCAATCGATCGGGCGTTGCAGCGTCCTGCACACGTTCGGGTACCAGAAACTCGCGCGCCAGGATGTTGGGCAAACCAATCCACGGCAGGTAGCCCATGCGCTTCATCAAAGCATAGCTCAGAGCATTCATGCGGTAGGCAATCACCATGGGCTTCTTGAAGAGCGCGGCTTCGAGTGTGGCGGTGCCGCTGGCGATCAGGGTGACGTCGCAGGCAGCCAACGCGTCGTGCGAGCGACCGTCGACCACCGTCAACGTAAACGTGGGCCCGGCCGACGCCACCATCGCGTCCACCTGCGCGCGCCGACCGGGTGCGACCGGCAACACGAACCGAAGGTCCGGACGCAACGCATGCATGCGTTGCGCGGCCTGCAGGAACGTCAGGCCCATCGCTGCCAGTTCCGACCCTCGGCTGCCCGGCAAAAGCGCCACCACCGGCGCCTGCAATGGCAGGCCGAGCCGCGCACGCGCATCGCGGGTCGACACCGGCACCACCGCAATGGCATCGGCCAGGGGATGCCCCACGTAAGTGGCGGCGATGCCATGCGGCGCAAGCAACGCAGGCTCGAACGGAAAAATGCACAGCATGTGATCGACACTGCGTTTGATCGCCTCGACTCGCTTGCCACGCCAGGCCCAGATCGATGGGCAGATGAAGTGCACGGTCCGAACGCCTTGCGCGCGAAGGCGCGCTTCGAGCCCGAGATTGAAGTCGGGCGCATCGACGCCGATGAAAACGTCAGGGCGCGCCTGCATGAGGCGCCGCGCCAGCTGCCGTCGAACGCTCGCCAGTCGCGGGTAATGCCGCAAGACCTCGACGTACCCTCGCACGGCCAGTTCTTCTTGCGCCCACCACACGTCGAACCCCTGCGCCTGCATCTGCGGCCCTCCGATGCCGCTCGCGGTCATCGCTGGCCATCGCGCCTGCATGCCACGCAACAACATGGACGCGAGCAGGTCGCCAGAGGCTTCGCCGGCCACCATGGCCACGCGGGGTGCGCCGGTGCTAGGACTCATGGCGCAAGCTGAGCCACAGTGCGGCTCAGCGAACGATGCCGCGATCGGCCTTGGCCAGAAAACCCAGCATCGTGGCAATGTCAGGATCAGCGTCATCCCCCTCGTCACGCATCGCATGCAGTGCGTCGCGCGCGGCGTCGAGTGTCAGACTTTGGCGATAGAGGATCTTGTGCATGCGCTTGATGCGCGTGATGCGCTCGGGGGCGTACTGGCGTCGCCGCAGCCCCTCGCTGTTGATGCCGGTCGCCTCGCACGGATTGCCCGCCGCCGTCACGAAGGGTGGCAGATCCTGGGCCAAACGGGTCTGAAACCCCGTCATCGCATGCGCGCCCACCCGCACGAATTGATGCACGCCCGACAAGCCGCCCAGAAAGACCCAATCGTCCAGTTGCACGTGGCCGGCCAATTGCACCGCGTTGGCCAGAATGATCTGATTGCCCAGTTGGCAATCGTGCGCAATGTGAACGTAGGCCATGATCCAGTTGTGATCGCCCACGCGCGTGATGCCACCGTCTTGCATGGTGCCGGTGTTGATCGTCACGTATTCACGGATCGTGTTGTGGCTTCCGATGGCGAGACGCGTGGGTTCGCCGTTGTACTTCTTGTCTTGCGGCGGACCCCCGATGGACGCGAAAGCATGGATGCGGTTGTGCTGCCCCAAGGTGGTGCGACCATCGATCACGACGTGCGGACCGAGCGTCGTCCCTTCACCGATCGACACATGAGGACCAACGACGCAATAGGCGCCGATGTCGACGTCGCGGGCGATCGAAGCGCCGGGGTCGACCAACGCCGTGGGATGGATCGACGCCATGAACCTAACCGACCTCGCGCATGGTGCACATGAGGTTGGCTTCGGACACCAGATCGTCGCCCACCATGGCCCGGGCCTGAAACTTGTAGATGCCCGCCTTGGCGCGCTCGAGCACCACGTGAAGCCTCAGCGCATCGCCGGGCTCGACCGGTCGCTTGAAGCGCGCGCCGTCCACACCCGCCAGGTAATAGACGACATTCTTGCCAACGGTGGCCGGCAACGAGGCAAACGACAACAGCGCCGCCGTCTGGGCCATCGCTTCGATGATCAACACGCCGGGCATCACCGGGCGCTGCGGAAAATGTCCGATGAAAAACGGTTCGTTGATGGTGACGTTCTTCAGCGCGAGGATCCGCTTGTCCTGCTCGAGCTCGAGCACGCGGTCGACAAGCAAGAAAGGATACCGATGCGGCAACTTCTTGAGGATCTGGTGAATGTCCATCACTGGCATCATGGTTTGAGCTTCTTTTCGAGTTCGCGCACCCGGTCGCGCAGTTCGTGCAGGTGTCGCAAGGTGGCCGCATTGCGTTCCCAGGCGGCATTGTCGTCGAAGGGAAAGATGCCGCTGTAGTGGCCGGGGTTGCGAATGGAGCGTGTGATCACCGTGGCCACCGACACCGTCACGTGGTCGGCAATCTGCAGGTGACCGATGATGTTGGCGGCACCGCCGATGGCGCAGTGCTTGCCGATGCGGGTGCTGCCGGCCACGCCCGCGTTGCCCGCGATGGCCGTGTGCGCCCCGATGTGCACGTTGTGCGCAATCTGAATCAGGTTGTCGAGCTTGACACCGTCTTCGATCACGGTGTCTTCGAGCGCGCCTCGGTCGATGCAGGTGTTGGCACCGATCTCTACGTCGCAGCCAATCAGCACCGCGCCGAGTTGCTCGATCTTGACCCACTGCCCCTCATGCGGCGCAAA
>JAYUQE010000161.1:0-1875 GCA_043756905.1 Burkholderiales bacterium
GACGGCGGTACCACGCTGTGGGATCAAACCGTGGCCGACGCCACCTTCACTTCAGGCCAGTTCGCCTTCTACAACAACTCCCAATCGCAAGTGCGCTACGCCGGTTTTGAGCAAGAGGTGATTGATGTGCCGGCCATACCAGAGCCGCAGACTTACGCGCTGCTGCTGGTGGGCCTGCTGGCCACCGGCGTGGCGGCGCGGCGCCGGGCCAAGGCATAAGAGCCGCTGACCGCTGACCGCTGCCCCTGCATTGAAGGGCAGTTCCCGCACCCGCACCGCGGTCAACCTGAACCAGGCATTGGCCAGGGCCGGGGCGAAGCTTGGCACACCGAGTTCGCCCACGCCGCCAATGGCCACCGTGCGGTCGGCCTGGGCCGCCAGACCCGCGATGGTGGCAATGGCTTTGCCGGGCGCCGATGAGATGTCGAACTTGCACGACTTCTCGGCCTCGCCGTTGATCCACACCGTGCAGGCGCCGCAGGACTCAATGCCGCAGCCGTACTTGGTGCCCGTCAGGCCGATCACCGCAGCGTGCGGTTAAAGAACGCCAGCGTGCGCGCCCAGGCCTGGGCGGCGGCGGCTTCGTTGAAGCGCGGCGTGGTGTCGTGATTGAAGCCGTGCTGGGTGCCGGGGTACTTCAGCGCTTCGCTGCGCACGCCGGCGGCCTTCAGCGCCGCGTCATAGGCCGGCCAGGCGGCGTTGATGCGCTCGTCGTTGTCGGCAAACACATGCAGCAGCTCGCACTTGATCTTGCCCACCTCGTCCAGCGGCGCGGCGTTGCCGTAGAAGGGCACGCCGGCGGCCAACTCGGGCATGCGCGTGGCCAGCATGTTGACCACGCCGCCGCCATAGCAAAAACCCACCGCGCCCAGGCGGCCATTTCCGCCACTCAGCGCGCGGGCGTAGGCCGCGGCGGCCAAGAAGTCTTCGCGCGTCTTGGCCTGGTCGAGCTTGGCAAACAGTTCGCGCGCCTTGTCTTCATCGCCCGGGTAGCCGCCCAGCGGGGCCAGGGCATCGGGTGCCAGGGCCATGAAGTTGTCCAGCGCCAGGCGCCGCGCAATGTCTTCGATGTGCGGGTTCAGGCCGCGGTTTTCATGCGCCACCAGCACCACCGGCAGCGCAGTGGCGGCCTGCGCCGGGTGGGCCAGGTAGGCGCGCACCTTGCCATAGCCGGCCGGTGAGGGAAACTCGATGAATTCGGTCTTGATGCGCGCATCGCTTGGCGCCACGCGCTGGCCGAGCGCGAAGTTGGGGCTCAGCGCGGCGAGCAGGCCGGCCGCGGTGGCGCCGCTGGCCGCGGCGATGCGCCCGGCGCGGTCGAGGAAGCCTCGCCGGTCGAGCTGGCCATGCACGTATTGGTCGAACAGGCGCAGCACTTCGGGGTCGAAGTCGGCAGCGGTCTTGCGTACGGTTTTGCGTGCGGTGGATTCGGTCATGTGCGCGCCTGGTCAGCATCTCGGGCTGCCTTTGTACCGCGCCTGGGCAAGTCTTTCACGAACCTTTACCTGCCTGCGGGTGCAAGCCCGGGTTGACGTCAGGGGTGCGCGCATTGAGGATCAGGTTAGATGCCGCGGCGCCCAAACCACGCATGCGAGCCGGTGAATGAGTGCCAGAAGGATGAACGGCCATGCATGTACTCAGCTTTGACGTGGAAGATGGCTTTCACTTGCTGCAACACGCGCCCGCGCGGGGGCATGAGCCTGAACGCCGCCGGGCGCCGCGCATCGAGTCCAACATCGACCGCATCCTGCAAGCGTTGAGCAACCACGGCACCCATGCCACGTTCTTCTGCCTGGGCTGGGTGGCGGCGCAGTTTCCGCAGGTGCTGCGGCGCATCGTGGCCAACGGGCACGACGTGGGCAGCCATTCGCACCT
>JAYUQE010000162.1:0-1872 GCA_043756905.1 Burkholderiales bacterium
GCGCCTGCACTCGCCTGCCGTCATGCTCAACCTGCTCGGCGATCTGTGGTTCGATGACGGCGGGCGTGCACGTGAGCCGCGCTGGGCCGAGGTGCTGGCGCTGCCGGGCGCGCACCTGCATCTGTACGGCAAGGCCAGCGCGCGGCCGGGCCGAAAGATGGGGCACCTGACCGTCACCGGGGCCGACGCTGCGGGGGCACGGCGGGTTGCGCTCCAGGCGGCCGCGTTGCTGGGCATCGAAGCCTTCTAGTTCCAGTGAACATCGCTGGCTCGCTATGCTCGCAAGCCCTGGTGGCTGCTCTGGCTTCTTGCGGCGCTCCGGCGCTGGCCTGAGATGCTGCTCGACGGATCGGACCCGCAGGCTGTCGAATTGGCCGCTGACCGACTCGCCGCCGGTGACCTGGTGGCCTTTCCGACCGAAACCGTCTACGGCCTGGGCGCCCGCGCCGACAGCAGCGACGCGGTGGCGCGCATCTTCGCCGCCAAGGGCCGGCCGGCCGATCACCCCTTGATCGTGCATGTGGCCGATGCCCAAGCCGCGGTGGCCTTCAGCGCCGACTTCAACCCGCTGGCGCAGCGCCTGGCCGCCACGTTCTGGCCCGGGCCGGTGACAGTGATCGTGCACCGTGCCACCGGCATGGCCGCGGCGGCCGCAGGCGGGCAGGCCAGCATTGGCCTGCGCTGCCCGGCACACCCCGTGGCGCAAGCCCTGCTGCGTGCGGCGCAGGCCCTGGGCGTTCACGGCGTGGCCGCACCCAGCGCCAACCGATTTGGCCGGGTCAGCCCGACACAGGCCGCGCATGTGGCCGCCGAGTTCGGGCCTGAGCTGCTGGTGCTGGACGGCGGCGCGTGCAGCCTGGGCATTGAATCGGCCATCGTCGATTGCTCGCGCGACATGGCCGTGCTGTTGCGCCCGGGTACGCTGGAGCGCAACCGCCTTGAAGCCGCGCTGGGCCAGCATCTGCAGGAGCCCGACGCACACGCGCCGCGCGCACCCGGCACGCTGGCCGCGCACTACGCGCCACAGGCCCGCGTGCGCCTGATGAGTGGCGAGCAAATTGGGCAAGCATTGGGCGTGCTGGGGCCGCAGGCAAAGGCGATGAGGCTGGGGGTATATTCCCGCACCGTTCGCCACGCCCCGGCGGGCGTGGCGCTCAAAACCATGCCAGATGATGCCGGCGCTGCGGCGCAAGAACTGTTTGCCGTGCTGCGCGACTTCGACGCCCATGGCGCGCAGTTGATCTGGATCGAACACCCCCCCGCCAGCCCAGCCTGGGAAGGCGTGCGCGACCGTTTGCGGCGCGCAGCCCACTCATTGACCACCACCCGATGAACCTGAACCTGAGTGCTCACCACCGCCTGAAGGGCATTGCAGCGAAGGCCTCGTTGGCGGCCCTGTTGGCGGCCGCCCTGGCCACGACGCTGGCCGCTTGCGGCGGGGGCACCGCGCAGTTGGAGCCGTTCCAGGCCCAGCGCGTGCTGGTCTTTGGTGATGAAGCCAGCCTGCTGCTGTCCGACGGGCGCAAGTACAGCGTCAACGCCCTCGATGAGACCGGCGCCCGGGCCTGCGCCAACGGTGCGCTGTGGGTGCAGGCCGTGGCCACGGTCTACAGCTTCGTTTTCCCGCAGTGCAACCCCGCTGGCGTGGCGACGCCGCAAGGCGTGATGCGCGCCGCGCCGGGCGCCAGGGCGGACGACCTGAAGACGCAGATCGATGCCCAGGTGGCCGCCGGCGGCTTTGCCGCGGGCGACCTGGCCACGGTGATGATCGGCGCCAACGACGTGCTGGAACTGGCCGCACAGGTCAGCGCCGGCAGCCTCACCGAGGCCGCGGCCACGGCTGAACTGCGGCTGCGCGGCGAGCGCGCGGCG
>JAYUQE010000163.1:0-4752 GCA_043756905.1 Burkholderiales bacterium
CATGCAGCAGGCCGGCTTTGCCTACAAGATGTCGTCCGAGAAGGCCTACTCGACCGACTCGAACATGCTGGGTGCCACGCACGAGGCGAAGGACCTGGAACACCTGAGCAGCGGCATGCAGATCGTCCAGCCGATCATGGGCGTGGCCTTTTGGCGCGACGACGTGGCGGTGAAGGCCGAAGAGGTGACGGTGCGCTTTGAAGAAGGCGTGCCCGTGGCGCTGAACGGCCGCACGTTCGACGACGCCGTAGCGCTGTTCGACGAAGCCAACCGCATTGGCGGCCGCCACGGCCTGGGCATGTGCGACCAGATCGAAAACCGCATCATCGAAGCCAAGAGCCGCGGCATCTATGAAGCGCCGGGCATGGCGCTGCTGCACATTGCCTACGAGCGGCTGGTCACCGGCATTCACAACGAAGACACGATCGAGCAGTACCGCGCCAACGGCCGGCGCCTGGGCAAGCTGCTGTACCACGGCCGCTGGTTCGACCCGCAAAGCCTGATGCTGCGCGAGACGGCGCAGCGCTGGGTGGCGCGCGCCATCACCGGCGAGGTGGCGTTGGAGCTGCGCCGCGGCAACGACTATTCGCTGCTCAACACCGAAAGCCCGAACCTGAGCTACCACCCCGAACGGCTGACCATGGAAAAGGGCGAGGGCATGTTTACCCCGGCCGACCGCATCGGCCAGCTCACCCTGCGCGGCATGGACATTGCCGACACGCGCGACAAGCTGGGCATCTACACCCGCACCGGGCTCCTGGGGGCGGGGTCGGATGGGGCGATTCCCCTGCTCACGCCGCCGGGAAAGGCGTGAGCGGCGCGAAGGCTTAACCGTTTGTTGCGTGCGACGCATCCTCGTTTTCGATGACAGATTTGCGCTGCGCGCAACCCCCTAACCGCGGAGTTCATCTGCTAACCTCCAACTTAAGCCGGCATTCGCCGGTTGCACAGGGAGCGTTGCATGGTGTCTGGCCCCGATTCGTTGTTCCAGGTGTTGGCGCCCGGCCGCCCGCCTGGCCCGCAGCATGCGGCGGCACAGGTCGAGGCCAGCCAGGCCTTGCTGAAGGCGGCGTTGCGCGAGGTGGACGCGCGGCGCGCGGCCGACGCCATGCTGGGCGTGGTGCTGCGCCAGCCGCGCGCCGGCGAGATGGGCTGGATCGTGCACCGCCAGGGCGCCCTGTACGCGCAGGAATACGGCTGGAACATGCAGATCGAGGCCACGGTGGCGCAGATCGTGGCCGACTTCCTGCGCCAGCACGACCCGGCGTGTGAACGCTGCTGGGTGGCCGAATACGGTGGCCAGGTGTTGGGCTCGGTGATGCTGGTGCGGCGCGACGCCAGCACCGCCCAACTGCGCCTGCTGTACCTGGAGCCCGGTGCCCGCGGCCTTGGCCTGGGCAAGCGCCTGGTGGCGCAATGCGTGGAACATGCGCGAGCGGTGGGCTACCAAAAAATCATGCTGTGGACGAACAACGTGTTGCTGGCCGCACGCGGCATCTACGAGGCCCAGGGCTTCAGCCTGGTCGAAACCGAGGCCTATGGCGAGTTCGGGCCCGAACTGGTGAGCGAAGTCTGGCAGCGCGAGCTGTAGCGGCAAAAAATAGTCAACCCGCGGCGCCCGGCTGGCGCGTGCAAGGGTCGTGACTCACCACTTCTGGAGCGCGACCCATGCCCACTGCCCCCTTCTTCAAACTCGCCCTGGCCGCCCTGGCCTTGGGTGTGGCCGCACAGGCGCAGGCCTTCTGCGGCTTCTTCGCCGGCAAGGCCGACGCCGGCCTGTTCAATGAAGCCAGCCAGGTGATCCTGGTGCGCGACGGGCCGCGCACCGTGATCTCCATGCTGAATGACTTCAAGGGCCCGTTGACCGACTTTGCGCTGGTGGTGCCGGTGCCGCAGGTCTTGCAGCGCGGCCAGGTGCGCATCGGCGACAAAAAGTTGTTTGAACGGTTGGATGCGTATTCCGCGCCGCGCCTGGCCGAATACTTCGACCCCGACCCCTGCCCGGTGGGGCGGCTGGATCGCCGCGAGCGGCACGGCCTGTCCGACCTCACGGCCCAGCGCGCATCCGCCGCCCCCATGGCGGCGGTAGCCGAGCGTGCGAAGGCACTGGGCGTGGCTGTGGAAGCCAGCTACACGGTGGGTGAATACGACATCGTGATGCTGTCGGCCAAGCAAAGCCAGGGGCTTGAGACGTGGCTGAATGAGAACGGCTACCGCATGCCGCGCGGTGCCGCCGCGGCGCTCAAACCGTATGTGGCGCTGGACATGAAGTTCTTCGTGGCCAAGGTCAACATCACTGAGCAGGCGCGCAGCGGCGTGCAGTATTTGCGGCCCTTGCAGTTCGCGTTCGAGAGCGAGAAGTTCATGCTGCCCATTCGCCTGGGCATGATCAATGCCGAACCCAGCAAGCCGCAAGACCTGATTGCCTATGTGCTCACCCGCGGCGGGCGTGTGGAGAGTTCCAACTACCGCACCGTGAAGCTGCCCGCCAACTTGAACTTGCCGGCCGGCGTGAAGCGCGACTTCAAGACCTTCTACAAGGCCATGTTCGACCACCAGGCCAGGCAGGAAGAGCACCGCGTGGTCTTCACCGAATACTTCTGGGACATGGCTTGGTGCGACCCCTGCGCCGCCGACCCGCTGCGCCCGGAAGAACTGCGCAGCGCCGGCGTGTTCTGGCTGGCCGATGAAGCCGTGGGCGAAGCCGCGGCCAGGCCGCGTGGCATGCAAAGCGGCGCGCAAAACGCGCTGCTCACCCGGCTGCATGTGCGCTACACGCCGGCCACCTTTCCTGAAGACCTGATGTTCGTGCAGACGCAAGACCGACAGAACTGGCAGACGCGCTATGTCTTGCAGCACCCGCACCCAGGCAGCGTGCAGCAATGCCGCGAAAAGGCCGCCGCGTTCGACTGCGAAAACGCCTGCGCCGGCGGCGGCGGCCGCGGTGACATGCAAGCCTGTGTGCAGGCCTGCCGCGCCAGCCAGCAGGCCAGCGTCGAGCAGGCGCGGCGCTACTTTGAAACTGACTTGCCGCGCCGCCAGCGCGAACAGGCCACCACGTTGATGCGCGTCACCGGTTGGAGCGCCGATGAAGCCCGGCGTTATGCCGGTGTGCTGCCGGTGGGCGACACGCCGGTGCAGCCGGATGTTTGGTGGCAGCGTCTGTTCGGGGGTGAGCGGCCATGATCCGCCAAGCCATTCAAGCCTGGCAGCGCCTGGACGCGCGCGTCTTCCAGATCGCCTTCCTGCTCGCCTTGCTGGCCTTCGGTGCCGTGGCGCGCGACTTTGCGCTGCTGCCCACACAGGTGGCGCTCACCTTCGCCGCCGCGCTGGGCACGCAGGCGTTCTGGCAGTTTGCGCTCAAGCTGCCCTCGCGCAAGCGCTGGGGCGGCTACTTGAGCGCGGTGGTCAGTGCCTGCGGCATCAGCATCCTGGTGCGCAGTGATGTGCTGTGGCTGCACCCGTTGCTGGCCGGCGTGGCCATGTCGAGCAAGTTCCTGCTGCGCGCCGGCTCAGGCCATGCGCGCGGCCACTTCCTCAACCCGGCCAACCTGGCGGCGTTCGCGGCGCTGATGTGGCTGCCGCATGCCTGGCTCTCGCCCGGGCAATGGGGCCAGGGGTTGCTCGCCGGCCTGTGGATGCTGGTGTTAGGCGCGCTGGTCACCGGCCGGGTGGCGCGCTGGGGCATCAGCGTGGCGCTGCTGGCCACCTGGCTGGGCTTGATCGCGCTGCGCCTGGCCTGGCTGGGTTACGCGCCGCCGCTGGCCTGGGCGATGTGGCAGCACCAGGCGCTGAACGGCGCGTTGCTGCTGTTCGCCTTCTTCATGATTTCAGACCCCATGACCACGCCGCAGCACGCGCGTGCGCGAATCGCCTACGCGGTGTGCGTGGGCGCCACGGCCTTTTGGTGGCAGTTCGGACTGTTCAAGCCGCAGGGGCTGATCGTGGCGTTGTTCGCCTGGAGCTTCACCGTGCCACTGTGGAACCGGTGGTGGCCGGCCGTGCGCTTCGACTGGGCGGCTGGGCCCAAGCCTTCAGCTCACTTGGGCGGTGCTTTGGAGAACAGCCGCGCGGCGCGGCCCTTCAGTTCAAGCAATTCGCTGGGCGTGACCGAATAGCGCCCGGCCATCACATCCACATCGATGCGAAATTCAACATCGCGCCCATTGCTGGTGAGCTGCCCGCAAGTGAATTCGTAGTCCATGGCCTCGGCGGGCAGTCCGCGCACGGCCACGTCATAGTCTTCATGCTTGACGTCGCGGATCTCGCCGCTGGCCAGGTCGAGCATGCCGGTGGCGTGGACGACATCGTCGGCCAATTCATCGACGATGGTGATGCGTACATGCAAATCCAAAGGGGCTCCTCATGGGCGCGCACGCGGCGCCGGCAAGTGTTCAGGGGCGCGATGTTAACGGGCCGGCCCATGCGCCGACACGCACCCCGTCACACAAAACCTAACCCGCGGTTGGCGCCGAAGTTCACCAGGTTGGGCAGCACCGCATCGAGCTGCGCCTCGCTGCCGCCGAACCAGCGCAGCAGCGTGGCGGCGTACTGGTCGACCGAGGTGCTGGGGATCCAGCGCCCGTGCAGTTCCCAACCGTCCTGGCCGACATCGTCGGGCCCGCCCAGGGCCAGTTCAGGGAAGCGGCCATACGTGGCGCCGCCGCGCACCGCGCCGCCCAGCACCAGGTGGTGGTTGCCCCAGGCATGGTCGGTGCCGGTGCTGTTGTTGGGCTTCAAGGTGCGGCCGAA
>JAYUQE010000164.1:0-4749 GCA_043756905.1 Burkholderiales bacterium
CGTCACACCGACCTATTGGGACGACGCCTGCAAACACCTGGCCAAGCGCGACCGGGTCATGCGCAAACTCATACCGAAGTTCGGCGAAGCGCGCCTGCAAAGCCGCGGCGACGCTTTCACCACGCTGGCACGCTCCATCGTGGGCCAGCAAATCTCCGTGAAAGCGGCGCAATCTGTGTGGGACCGTTTCATCGCCCTGGCCGGCGTGCCGGCTGCGCGCCTGGCCCCGGGCACGGTGTTGGCGCTGGATGCCACGCAGTTGCGCAGCGCGGGTTTGTCCGCGCGCAAGGGCGAGTACCTGCACGACCTGGCGCGCCACTTCGACGGTGGCGCGGTGCATGTGGCGCAGTGGCAGGCGATGGACGACGACGCCATCATCGAAGAACTGGTGGCCGTGCGCGGCATCGGCCGCTGGACGGCGGAAATGTTCCTGATCTTTCACCTCATGCGCCCCAACGTGCTGCCGCTCGACGACCTGGGCCTGCTCAAGGGCATCAGCCACAGCTACTTCAGCGGTGAACCGGTGTCGCGGGCCGAGGCGCGCGAAGTCGGCGAGGCCTGGGCGCCGTTTCGCTCGGTGGCGACTTGGTACATTTGGCGCAGCCTGGATCCGCTGCCGGTGGACTACTAGTACTCCGACACACAGGTTTCGAAACATGATGAAAACGATGGATTCGGCCCGAGGTCTAGGCGCAAAGCACAGCCATGCCGCGTGGCATGGCGAGCATTTGCAACGACGACATCGGGTCGAAGGCGCGTTTTCATGTTTCGAAATCTGTGGGTTGGAGTACCGGCCATGAGTAAACGGCACTTCCTTGACTTTGAGCAGCCGATCGCCGACCTCGAATCGAAGATCGAGGAGCTGCGCTATGTGCACAACGAGTCGGCGGTGGACATCTCCGACGAGATCGAGCGCCTGAGCCAAAAGAGCCAGCAGCTCACGAAGGACATCTACACCCGCTTGACGCCCTGGCAGGTGACGCAGATTGCGCGCCACCCGCAGCGCCCCTACACGCTGGACTATGTGAACGAGATCTTCACCGAGTTCCAGGAACTGCACGGCGACCGCAACTTTGCCGACGACCAATCCATCGTCGGAGGCCTGGCGCGTTTCAATGGCCAAGCCTGCATGGTGCTGGGCCACCAGAAAGGGCGCGACACCAAGGAACGCGGCGTGCGCAATTTCGGCATGGCGCGGCCCGAGGGCTACCGCAAGGCACTGCGGCTGATGAAGCTGGCTGAAAAATTCAGCCTGCCGCTGTTCACTTTCGTTGACACGCCGGGTGCCTACCCGGGCATCGGCGCTGAAGAGCGTGGCCAATCTGAAGCCATCGGCCGCAACATCTTCGAAATGGCGCAGCTCGAAGTGCCGATCATCACCACCATCGTGGGCGAGGGCGGCTCGGGGGGTGCGCTGGCCATCGGCGTGGCTGACCAGACCCTGATGTTGCAGTTCTCGGTGTACTCGGTCATCTCACCCGAAGGCTGCGCGTCGATCCTGTGGAAGACGGCCGAACGCGCCAGCGACGCTGCCGAGGCGCTTGGCGTGACGGCGCACCGGCTGAAGGCACTGGGCCTGATCGACAAGATCGTCAGCGAGCCCGTGGGCGGTGCCCAGCGTGACGTGAAGGCCATGTGCGCTTCGCTCAAGCGCGCGCTCAACGATGCGCTGCGGCAAGTGGTCGATCTGAAGCCCAAGGAACTGTTGCAGCGCCGCTATGAGCGTTTGCAGTCCTATGGCCGCTTCACCGACACCAAGGACCGCTGAGCCGCGGGCCATTGTGGCCGTGGCCTGCAGCGGCGGGCGCGACTCCACCGCGTTGTTGCATGCCACCGCCCGCGCTGCGTTGGCGCTGGGCGGCGTGCAAGTGGTGGCCTTGCATGTGCACCATGGTTTGCTGGCGCAAGCTGATGAATGGGTGCAGCACCTGCAACGGCAAGTTAAGCGCTGGGCCGCGCGCGGCCTGCCGGTTGCATTCGATTGGCAGCGCCTGGCCGGCCAGCCGGCGCCGGGCGACAGCGTGGAAGCCTGGGCCCGGCAGGGCCGCTATGACGCCCTGGCACACATGGCCCGGCGGCACGGTGCCAGCCTGGTGCTGCTGGCCCACCACCGCGGCGACCAGGCTGAAACCTTCTTGCTGCAAGCGCTGCGTGGCGGTGGCCCGGCCGGCCTGGCTGGCATGCCGGTGCAGCGCCAAGCCCATGGCATCACGTGGGCGCGGCCCTGGTTGGGTCAACCGGCGCTGGCCGTGGCCGCCTATGTACGGCGCCATCGGCTGAGCGTGGTCACCGACCCCAGCAATGCCGATCCACGCTTTGCCCGCAGCCGGCTGCGCGAACAGGTCATGCCGGTGTTGGCGGCAGCCTTTCCTGACGCGCAGGCCGCCCTGGCGGCCAGTGCACTGCGAGCGCAGGAGGCGGCCGCCTGCCTGGCTGAACTGGCCGCGCTGGATGCCCGCCGGCACCTGGCCGCCGACGGCAGCTTGCTGGTGGCACCGTGGCTTGATTTATCGCCCGCCCGGCGAGCCAACGCGCTGCGTGCGTGGCTACATAACCTGCACCCGGGGGCGACGCGTGAGACCTTGGTGCAGCGCTTGATCGTTGAATTGCCAAGGCACGCCGTGGGCACCTGGCCTGCCCCACCGGGCAACCTGCGGCTGCACCGGGGCCACCTGTGCCACCTCGCGCCGCAGCCGCCGGCACCAACGCCTGTGCAGCCGTTAGTTATGGATCTCAGCCAGCCGGGTTGTTACGCGCTGCCGGGTTGGCCGGGGCAACTGTTGGTGCAGGCCACCGCGGCAGGCGGCATTGCTGCGCGCGCGCTGCGCCAGGCGCAAATTTGCGCGCGCGCCGCGGGCATGCAGTTTCAGGCCGCGCTGCAACGCCCGCCGCGCGCGCTGAAAAAGCAGTTCCAGGGCGCCGGCGTACCGCACTGGCAGCGTGCTGGCCCCGTCGTCTGCCTGGCTGGGGCCGTGGCCTTTGTCGCTGGCCTGGGCATCGACGCTCGCGCCATCGCCGGTGCACGGCAAGCGCAGCGCAAACTGAGCTGGCTGCCGGCAGGCGAGGGTGATGTCAGCCATGCTGCACTGCAACAGTCGCCAGATAGAATTCCGGCTTGATTCAAGATCGGCGTTGCGGCCCCTGTTGGCCCGGCGCAAGCTGAAGAACAAGGCCATGGCACTCATCGTCCACAAATACGGCGGCACCTCGATGGGCAGCCCCGAACGCATCCGCAGTGTCGCCAAGCGGGTGGCCAAGTGGGCCCGCGCCGGCCACCAGATGGTGGTGGTGCCATCGGCGATGAGCGGCGAAACCAACCGCCTGCTCGGGCTGGCCAAGGAACTCTCGCCCGCGCGCCTGGAAGCGGCCGCGCTGCGTGAGTTGGACCAGATCGCCGCCACCGGCGAGCAGGTGTCAGTGGGCCTGCTGGCCCTGGCCTTGCAAGCCGAGGGCATGCCGGCCATCAGCTACAACGGCTGGCAGGTCGGCGTGCACACGGATGCGGCCTACACCAAGGCACGCATTCGCAACATCGACGATGCCAAGGTGCGCGCCGACTTGGCCGCGGGCAGGGTGGTGGTCATCACCGGCTTCCAGGGCATGGACGGCAGCGGCAACATCACCACGCTGGGGCGGGGCGGCTCCGACACCTCGGCCGTGGCCGTTGCCGCAGCGTTGAAGGCCGACGAATGTTTGATCTACACGGATGTAGACGGCGTCTACACCACTGACCCGCGCATCGTGCCCCAAGCCCGGCGGCTGCACCGCATCAGCTTCGAGGAGATGCTGGAAATGGCCAGCCAGGGCTCCAAGGTCTTGCAGATACGCTCGGTGGAATTCGCCGGCAAGTACCGCGTGCCCTTGCGCGTGCTGTCGAGCTTCACGCCGTGGGACATCGACCTGGCCGAAGAAGCCGCCTCGGGCACCTTGATCACCTTTGAAGAGAACGAAACCATGGAACAGGCTGTTGTGTCGGGCATTGCCTTCACCCGCGACGAAGCGAAGGTCACCGTGGTCGGCGTGCCCGACAAGCCCGGCATCGCGTATCAAATTTTGGGCGCGGTGGCGGATGCGAACATCGACGTCGATGTGATCGTGCAGAACGTGTCGCACGGCGGGCGCACCGATTTTTCCTTCACCGTCAGCCGCAACGATTATAGCCGCACGATGGAGCTGCTGAGCGAAAAGGTTGCGCCGGCGCTGGGTGTGGCCGATGTGGCCGGCGACGCCAACATCTGCAAGGTCAGCATCATCGGCATCGGCATGCGCAGCCACGTGGGCGTGGCGGCCAAGATGTTCCGCACGCTCAGCGAAGAGGGCATCAACATCCAGATGGTGACCACCAGCGAAATCAAGACCAGCGTGGTGATCGACGAAAAGTACATGGAGTTGGCGGTGCGCGCGCTGCACAAGGCCTTCGATCTGGATCAGGACGCGCCTGCCGGCTGAATTCGCGCTGGAGCGGGTGGATCTTGTCGTTAGAATGCGCCGCTGTTGCCAGGAGTCGTGACCGAGTGGCCGAAGGTGCTCCCCTGCTAAGGGAGTATGTGGGCAAAACCTGCATCGAGGGTTCGAATCCCTCCGACTCCGCCAAGTGAAAAGCCCCGTGAGGGGCTTTTTTCTTGGTGCGCCCGGCAGGGCGCACTCACTTGGAGGTGCAAGTCCTCTACTCACCCGGCAAGGGGAAGAGTTAGCCGAACGGCAAGGGTTTCGCGGGTGACTGCGAGTCTGAAGGAAGCCGAAGGCAAA
>JAYUQE010000165.1:0-4733 GCA_043756905.1 Burkholderiales bacterium
GGCGGCGCACTGGCCGCCTGCGCGGGCCGGGCCACCCAGGGGTTGGCCGCGCCGGCTTGCAGCTCGGGCGGCAGGTCGCCGACATCGATCACCTGCCCCGGCGCCATCACGGTGAGCCAGTGGCAGATGTTTTCAAGCTGCCGTACGTTGCCGGGAAACTCGAATGCCACCAGCCGCTCCAGCGCCGCCGCGCCGATGCGCTTGGCATCCACCCCGAGTTGCCGCGCACTGCGTGCCAGGAAATGCAAGGTGAGCCCGGGAATGTCTTCGCGCCGCTCGCGCAGCGGCGGCAAGCGCAGGCGGATGACGTTGAGGCGGTGGAACAGGTCTTCGCGGAAGACGCCGTCGCGCACGCGCTGCTCCAGGTCTTGGTGCGTGGCGGCGATGACGCGCACATTGGCCTTGAGCGGCTGGTGGCCACCGACGCGATAAAACTGCCCGTCTGACAGGACACGCAGCAGCCGGGTTTGCAGGTCGTACGGCATGTCGCCGATTTCATCGAGAAACAGCGTGCCGCCGTCGGCCTGCTCGAAGCGGCCGCGGCGCATGGTCTGCGCGCCGGTGAAGGCGCCGCGCTCGTGGCCGAAGAGTTCACTTTCCAACAGGTCTTTCGGAATCGCCGCGGTATTGATGGCCACGAACGGGCCACCCGCCTTGGGGCTGTGCTTGTGCAGTGCGCTGGCCACCAGTTCCTTGCCGGTGCCCGACTCACCGTTGATGAGCACGGTGACGGTGCTCTGGCTCAAGCGCCCGATGGCGCGAAACACATCCTGCATCGCCGGCGCCTGGCCCAGCATTTCAGCCGCTTGCGCGGCCACCGCCTGGCTTGATGTTTCGCGCAGGCTTTCATCCACTGCACGGCGAATCAGCTCCACCGCCTTGGGCACATCGAAGGGCTTGGGCAGGTATTCAAAGGCGCCGCCCTGGAAAGCGGAAACGGCGCTGTCGAGGTCTGAATACGCCGTCATCACGATCACCGGCAAGCCCGGCAAGCGCTCGCGCAAGGTATTGAGCAAGTCCAGGCCGGAGCCACCGGGCATGCGGATGTCGCTGACCAGCACCTGCGGCTCGTCGCTGTCCAGCGCGGCCAGCACATCGCGTGCGTTGCTGAAACTGCGCACCTGGAAATTTTCGCGCGCTAGCGCCTTTTCGAGCACGAAGCGGATCGAATGGTCATCGTCAACGATCCAGATGGGTTTCATGGCGTCAGCGTCATCAAGGCAAGGGAATCAGCAGGGTGAACACGGTGTGGCCGGGGGTGCTGTCGAATTCGATGGTGCCCAGATGCTGCTGCACGAACGTCTGCGCCAGCGTCAACCCCAGGCCCGAACCACCTTCGCGGCCCGACACCAGGGGCTGAAAGATGCGCTCCTTCAGCTCCTCGGGCACACCGGGCCCGTTGTCCTGGATACGCAATTCCAATGCCAGCCTGTAACGCTGCTTGCCGATCACCGCCTGGCGTGCCACCCGGGTGCGCAGGGTGAGCCGCGCATCGCCCTTGGCGATGCGCGCGGTCAGAGCCTGGGTGGCGTTGTGGGCGATGTTGAGCACGGCCTGGATGAGCTGCTCGGCGTCGCCGCGAAATTCAGGAATCGAGGTGTCGTAGTCGCGCTGCACATGCAGCCCGCGCGGGTACTCGGCCAGCACCAGCAAGCGCACGCGCTCGCAGACTTCATGGATGTTCACGTCGCCCACCACGTGCGGCCTGCGGTGCGGTGCGAGCAGGCGGTCGACCAGCGCTTGCAGCCGGTCGGCCTCGGTGATGATGACTTGCGTGTATTCGCGCAGCTCGCGGCTGGGCAGGTCCATTTCGAGTAACTGCGCGGCGCCGCGGATGCCGCCCAAGGGGTTCTTGATCTCGTGCGCCAGGTTGCGGATCAGTTCCTTGTTCGACTGCGCCTGGTCGAGCGCACGCTCTTCGCGGTCTTGCCGGCTTTGCGCCTGGATCTCCTGCATCTCCAGCAGCACCCGGCCCGGCACGTCGAGCGGCGAAACATGCACGCGCACACGCAGCGGTTCGGCATCACCATGCGGTGCGCGGCGCAGCAGCGCTTCAAAGCGGCCGCCACCCACTTCATTGCGGGCCAGCGCGGCGAGCGTCTCTTGCAGCGCGCTGGCATCGACAAACCAATCGGTGACGTGGCTGCGCTGCAGCGTGCGCCGCGACTGGCTGACCACATCTTCGAGCGTGGCATTGGCCAGCGAGCAGCGGCCACCAGGCTCGGCCACGGCCACCATGGTGGCCAGCAGGTCGAAGGCGTCCTGGCTGAAGGCCGGGGTGGGCGGTGCCGAGGTGGGCGGTGCCGGCGCGGCAACGGCCATAACAGGCGCCTTGACAGGCACCTTGCTGCCCGGCTTCACGGCAGCTTTTGCAGCTCGCGGCGCAGCGCGGCGATGTCGGCTTCCTTGCGCGACAAGGCGGCCTTCATGTCGGCCACGCGGTCGAGGTACTTTTGCGCGTTGCGCTCGTCGCCGCGCCGCTCGGGCTCGCCGTTGTTGAATTCCTTCAGCATGCCGGCCAGGCGGTCTTCTTCGCGGCGCAGTTCGGCTTCGAGAATACGCTTGGCGTCGCTGTCGCGGGCACGTTGTTCTTGCGGCGCCACGCGGGCGTCGCCAGGGCGCGATGCGGGCGCGGTGGCCGCACTGGCCGGTGCCGGCTTGGCCGGCCGGGTGACGCCCTGCACCACGGTGATGGGAGCGCCTTCGATGGTGCGGCAGCCGCGGTCACGCGCTTCTTGCGCGCTGATGGCATCGGTGTAAAGCACCGGCGGGCCCGGGCAGCGGTACACCGCCGTGGCGCCGGCCTGGGCATGGGCCATGCCGGCGGCCACCGCCAGGGCGGCCACAACAGCTTGCTTCATTCGGGCGATGCGCATGGTGAAAACCTCCGCTGCGCTGCAAGCTCAAATGGCGCACACGCCACCCCGCCTGGGCGCAGTTGGCCGATTGTGGCGCAGCACGGTGCTGGCTTGATCCATGAAAAAGGGACAGCCAAACGGCTGTCCCTTGGGCATGCAAACCGGCGCGGCCGGGTTTACAGAGCGGTTTACAGCGAGTAATACATGTCGAATTCCACCGGGTGCGTGGTCATTCTGAAGCGCGTCACTTCCTGCATCTTCAGCTCGATGTAGGCGTCGATGAAGCCATCGGTGAACACACCGCCCTTGGTGAGGAAGGCGCGGCCGTTGTCCAGGTACTCAAGCGCCTGCTCCAGGCTCGAACACACGGTGGGGATCTTCGCGTCTTCTTCGGGCGGCAGGTGGTACAGATCCTTGGTGGCGGCCTCGCCCGGGTGGATCTTGTTTTCAATCCCGTCCAGGCCGGCCATCAGCATCGCGGCAAAGCCGAGGTACGGGTTGCAGGTCGGGTCCGGGAAGCGCACTTCGATGCGCCGGCCCTTGGGGTTGGCCACGTAGGGAATGCGGATCGAGGCCGAGCGGTTGCGCGAGCTGTAGGCCAGCTTCACCGGCGCTTCGAAGCCGGGCACCAGGCGTTTGTAGCTGTTGGTACCAGGGTTGGTGATGGCGTTCAGTGCACGCGCATGTTTGATGATGCCGCCGATGTAGTGCAGCGCGGTGTCGCTCAGGCCGGCATAGCCATCGCCGGCGAACAGGTTCTTGCCGTCCTTCCAGATCGACTGGTGCACGTGCATGCCGCTGCCGTTGTCGCCGACCACGGGCTTGGGCATGAAGGTGGCTGTTTTGCCATAGGCATGCGCCACGTTGTGGATGACGTACTTCTGCAGTTGCAGCCAGTCGGCGCGCTGCACCAGCGTGCTGAACTTGGTGCCGATTTCGCACTGGCCCTGGCCCGCCACTTCATGGTGGTGCACTTCGACCGGAATGCCGAGCTGTTCGAGGATCAGGCACATCTCGGAGCGAATGTCGTGCAGGCCATCCACCGGCGGCACCGGAAAGTAGCCGCCCTTGACGCCCGGGCGATGACCCATGTTGCCGCCTTCGATGGTGGCGCCCGAACTCCACGGTGCTTCTTCAGAGCCGATCTTGACCGAGCAGCCGCTCATGTCAACGTTCCACTGCACCTGGTCGAAGATGAAGAACTCGGGCTCGGGGCCGAAGAAGGCGGTGTCGCCGATGCCGCTGCCCTTCAGGTAGGCCTCGGCGCGCTTGGCCAGCGAACGCGGGTCGCGCTCATAGGGCTTGCCGTCACCCGGTTCGAGCACGTCGCAGCTCAGCAGGATGGTGGGCTCTTCGAAGAACGGGTCGATGTTGGCGGTGTTCGGGTCCGGCATGAGCAGCATGTCGGACGCTTCAATGCCCTTCCAGCCGGCGATGGACGAGCCGTCGAAGGCATGGCCGGCGCTGAACTTGTCTTCATCGAAGTGCGAAACCGGAACGGTGACGTGCTGTTCCTTGCCGCGGGTGTCGGTGAAGCGGAAGTCAACGAACTTGATCTCGTTGTCCTTCACCATCTTCATCACGTCGGCAACGGTCTTTGCCATGTCTGAATCTCCTTGGGGCTGGTCTGAATTCGTTTGGGGTGTTGTGTGGCCATTCAGGGTTGCCCCGGAAAAGCGCACGGGAATTTAGCAGAAAGCATGCCTGGGCCCGGGCCACCAGCGCCAGATGTGCAACACCCCTTTGACACGCCACAGCGGCACAAGAACCGGGCGGCCGCGCACCAAGGTGGCGCGGCGCGCGGCTAGCGCACTGTTTCGGGGCCGCAGCGCACGCCAAGCTGTGTCAGGCCTTGCTTCAGCGCTAAGTAGGCCG
>JAYUQE010000166.1:0-1862 GCA_043756905.1 Burkholderiales bacterium
GCCGCGCACCAGGCGCGCCATGTCTTCGGGATCGGACAGGAAATTGGGGTCGATCAGCGGCGCGGCCAGCGGGTCTTTGCTGGCCAGCTTCACGCTGCCGCGGCTCTTGGGACGCAACAAACAGACATGGCATGAATAGCCATGGCCGAACACCGTGGCGCGGCCATGATCGAGCAATTTTCCGACCACGAAGTGCAATTGCAAATCGGGAAATGGCTCGCTGGGCTGGCTCTTGATGAAACCGCCGGCTTCGGCGAAGTTGGTGGTCAGCATGCCGCTGCGTGCGCGGCGCCACTCCAAGACGCCCTTGAAAGCCTGGACCAGGCCGCTCAGGGAGGTGCCGAACAGATCGGTCAGATGCGGCGCGTTGAATACCTGCACGATGTCCACATGGTCATGCAGATGGGCGCCGACGCCGGGCAGATCGTGCACCACTTCGATGCCATGCTCGCGCAAATGGTCGGCCGGCCCAATGCCCGAGAGCATCAACAGCTGGGGCGAGAGCAGCGTCCCGGCGCAGAGCAGCACCTCGCGCGCGGCGCGCGCTTCTTTTAACTGGTCGCCCTGCCGATACTGCACGCCAACGGCGCGTTGGCCATCCATCAAGACGCGCGTGGTGTGCGCCCCGGTGATGACTTGCAGGTTCGGGCGTGACAGATTCGGCGTGAGGTAGCTCTTGGCGGCGCTGCATCGCTCGCCGTTCTTGTGCGTGACCTGGTACATGCCCAGGCCTTCCTGATCCGCGCCGTTGAAGTCGGGGTTTTCTTGATGCCCGGCCTGCTTGCCCGCCTCGACGAACAGCGGGCCGAAGCGGTTCGGGCTGCGCAGGTCCATCACGTTGAGCGGCCCACCCTGGCCGTGCCAGGCGTCAAAGCCGCGCTCGTTGTGTTCGGAGCGCTTGAAGTAGGGCAACAGATCGTCAAAGCCCCAGCCCACGTTGCCCTCGACGGCCCAGGCGTCGTAATCGGCGCGCTGGCCGCGGATGTAGACCATGGCGTTGACCGAACTGGAGCCGCCCAGCACCTTGCCGCGCGGCTGGTAGCCGATGCGCCCGTTCAGGCCCTTTTGCGGCACGGTGTCAAAGCGCCAGTTGTTTCCGCCGACCTTGGCCATCAGCGCCAGCCCGGCCGGGCAATGGATCAGCACGCTGCTGTCGGCCTTGCCAGCCTCAACCATGCAGACCGTGACAGCCGGGTCTTCGCTCAGGCGCGCGGCCAACACGCAGCCGGCCGAACCGGCGCCGACGATGACATAGTCGAAAGTGCCGGCGTCGCTGCCAGCGTTGGCATGTGTTGTCATGGTTTGCTCCAATATTCATAGCGCCAGCCGGTATTGAAGCCGGCGCGTCTGTACAGCGCCAGGGCAGGCGCGTTGCCCTCTTCGACTTGCAAAAACATGCGCCCGATGCCGAGCGCCAGCGCCTCCTGTGCGATGGCTTTCAGCACACGGGCCGCCAAGCCGCGCCCGCGCTGCGCCTGCTCGGTGCGCATGCCATGCACACTGGCCCAGCCGTGGCTGAACGCACCCGCGCCCGCCGCCAGGGTGCAAGCGCCTTCGCGCAGACTGGCGTAGCGCGTGCCTTGCGCGCGCGACAGGCTGGCCACGCGGCTGGCGCCATCGACCGGATCGAATCCTTCGCCCAGGAACAGGGCGGCCCAGGCCGGGTCGGGCGCGTCGGCCAGGTCGGCATGGGGCTGCTCGGTCACCTGCAACACCGCCGCCGTGTCGGCGATTTGCACTTGCGTCGGGCGCCCAGCTTGATAGCCCAAGCGCGCCAGGTTCAGCTTGAAGCGATCAAAGCCAGGCGCGTCGGGCAGGCGCAATGCGACAGAAAGACCACGCGCGGCGTAGCGCCGCTCGAT
>JAYUQE010000167.1:0-4725 GCA_043756905.1 Burkholderiales bacterium
AGGCGCGAACGCTGAATGCCAACCTGCTCCTGGCTGCGGGCGCCATGCCGCAACGGGCAGACGAGAGCGCCAGGGCAGTTCAGGCTTACGGACGTGCACATTACTTTGCCGGTGTGCGCGAGATCGGCCGAGGCAGCAAGGAAAGATCGGTCGAGCATTTGCGACTGGCGGCTGAAACCCTGGACGCTGCCGCGGCCCGGCACACCTCAGAAGGCAACGTCACCGCGATGAAGTATGCGGCGTTGAGCGCGCTGTCCTTCATTGCCGCGGGCGCGCAGGCCCGCATCAACGCCCGGCAGATGGCATCCATCAGCCCCGATGGCAGAGGTTTCGGCATGGCACCGTTCACAACGCTGCCGGTTGGCGCCCCGCTTCAGGCCGGGGCGAGCAGAAGTCAAGTCGCAACGGCCGAGGCTTCGAGTGCCAGGATGACGCTTGACTGCGTGACGGGCGCCGCAGACGCCGCTGCGCTGCTGCTGTGCGCCCCGCAGCCCTGAGACAGCCGCAAAGGCCGGCAGGCACATGCCAGCCGGCTGCCAGGGAAACCCTTCGTCTGTGTGACCGCTTGGTCTGACCTTCCACGGCATCGGTGAAGTCGCCCCGGCAAAGGGGCACTGAGGGAAATACGGGTCAAAACCGTGCTCAGGGTTTCCATTGCTGACCAACTGGTCAACACTTCCTACCATCTGCCGAACCCCGCTCACGGATTGGGCTCCTTGCCCGCGTCCAACACCATGCCTGCCCTGCACAGCCGCTATTGGTCAGATCACACCAGCGAAGGCATCGCCAAGCTGGCCAAGCAGGGCCTGATCGCCGTGCTGCCCGTGGCAGCCACTGAACAACACGGGCCGCACCTGCCCATCAGCACCGACACCGCCATCATCGACGGCGTCGTGCGCGCCACCCTGCCCAAGCTTCCAGCCGATTTGCCGGCCCTGTTTCTGCCCACCTGCGCCTATGGCAAGAGCAACGAGCACTCGCGTTACCCGGGCACGCTCACGCTGTCGGCCACCACGCTCATTGCACTTTGGATGGATTTGGGCGCCAGCGTGGCACGCAGTGGCGTGAAGAAGCTGGTGCTGTTCAACAGCCACGGCGGGCAGATGTCGGTGATGGACATCGTGACCCGAGATCTGCGCGAGCAACACGGGCTGATGGTGGTGGCGGCTAATTGGTACACCCTGGGTCTGCCGGCGCAGATGTTCGATGCACGCGAAATGAAACACGGCATACACGCGGGCGACCTGGAAACCTCGGTGATGATGGCTTTGGCGCCGCAAGACGTGCGCGCCGAGCGTCGGCAAGACTTTGCTTCGCTCACCGAGACGCTGGAACGCGAGAACCGCTTTCTCTCCATCACCCCCAGCGGCAAGATCGGCTGGCAGACGCAAGACCTCAACCCGCTGGGCGCCTGTGGCGACGCCACCAAGGCCAGCGCTGACAAAGGGCATGCGGTGCTCGACTTCGTGTCTTCCCGCTTTGTCGAACTGCTGCAGGAGGTGCAGCGCTACGACCTCCAGCGCCTGAGCAACGCCCCCGCCTGGGCGGTGGAATGAACGGGGTGGCCACGCCGCAGCCGCTGATCACCCTGCAAGGCGTGGCCAAGCGATTCCCAAATGGCACGCTGGCGCTGCACGACATGAGCCTGGAGGTGGGCGACCACGACTTCGTCAGCTTCCTCGGGCCTTCGGGTTGCGGCAAGAGCACGGTATTGCGGCTCATCGCGGGGCTGTCGCCGGTGAGCAGTGGCACGCTCACCTGGCACGGCCGCCAGGCCTCATCTTCAGCGCAGCGTGAACTCGGCTTTGTGTTCCAGGAGCCCACGCTCATGCCCTGGGCCACGGTGTCAGACAACGTGTTCCTGCCGTTGCGCCTGGCAGGCGCCAAGCGCGACGCCGCCGCTGCCGTGGTGCGCGAAGCGCTGGCCATGGTGGGCCTGACGAAGTTTGCGCAGGTCTACCCGCGCGAACTCTCGGGCGGCATGAAGATGCGCGTGTCGATCGCCCGAGCCCTGGTCACGCACCCACGGCTGCTGCTGATGGACGAGCCCTTTGCCGCGCTGGACGAGATGACGCGCAACAAGCTCAACAACGACCTGCTGTCCATCTGGCGCGAGCACCGCTTCACGGTCATCTTCGTCACCCACAGCATCCATGAATCGGTTTACCTGAGCAAGCGCATCGTGGTGATGGCGCCGCGCCCAGGCCGAGTCATCGAGGAACTCAGCATCGACGAGCCCTACCCGCGCAGCACCGAAGACTATGGCGTCTCGCCGCGCTACCAGGAACACATCAAGCGCGTACAGAAGGCCCTGCACAGCACACTGGACGGCGTGGCCATCGACCACTGAACCCCATGCAAGCTGCCGCACCCGCGCCCGAATTCAACGCAGCCGCGCGCCGCCTGGAAATTGAACGCCGCCGCGAAGCCTGGCTGCGCGTGTTGCTGCCCATCGTGCTGGTGGCTGCGCTGCTGCTGCTGTGGGAAGTGCTGGTGCGCGTGAACAACGTGCCGCACTACATCCTGCCTGCACCCAGCCTGGTGCTCAAGACGCTGGTGAACAACTGGGCCAACCTGGCACCGGCGCTGTGGTTCACCGTCAAGCTCACGCTCATGGCACTGGCGGCCGCGGTGCTGGGCGGGGTGCTGCTGGCCATGGCGTTTTCGCTGTCGAAGTGGGTGGAGATTGGCCTCTTCCCCATCGCCGTGGTGTTGCAGGTCACGCCCATCGTTGCCATCGCGCCGCTGATCCTGATCTACATCGACAACACCACCACCGCGCTGCTCATCTGCGCCTGGATCGTCGCCTTCTTTCCCATCCTGTCCAACACCGTCATCGGGCTGAAAAGCGCCGACTCCAACCTGCGCGACCTCTACACGCTGTATGGCGCCACGCCGTGGCAGCGCCTGCGCTTTTTGCTCGCACCCAGCGCCCTGCCCTACTTCCTGGGCGGGCTGAAGATTGCAGGTGGCCTGGCCTTGATCGGCGCCGTGGTGGCCGAGTTCACGGCCGGCTCTGCGGGCAAGAACACCGGGCTGGCCTCGCGCATCCTGGAGTCGATGTTCCGCACCGAAATTCCAATGATGTTTGCCGCGCTGCTGCTGGTGTCACTGCTGGGCATCGTGATCTTCATCGTGTTCGCTGCGCTGGCCAAGTGGCTGCTGGGCCATTGGCACGAAAGCGAACTGCGCCGCGAGACATGATCGCGCTGCCCAACCCCCTGCCCGGGCGTGTCTGGCTGGCCCATGCGAAGGTGCCGCAGGCTTTGCGCGCTGACGCCAGGCCTGGCCCGGTGAGCCTGCTGCTGGAAGGCGGGCGCATCGCTGCGCTGGCGCCACACCCTCAAGGCGACGCGCCGGTGGTGGACCTGGCCGGCGCCACGGTGCTGTCGGGCCTGGTCGACCCGCACACCCATCTCGACAAGGGTGATCTGCTGGCCTGCGGCCTGCATGCCGAACGCGAGCTGTTTCGCGCCATCGAGGCCGTGCGCGCCGACTACGCGAACTGGAGCGACGACGAGCTGCGCACGCGCATGGGCTTTGCGCTGCGCACGGCACAGGCACACGGCACGCGCGCCTTGTTGAGCTACTGCGACTGGCCCGGCCCCGGCATACCGCGGGCCTGGGCCGTGCTGCAAGAGCTGCGCCAAACCTGGCGCGCTCGGGTGGAGCTCATCCCGGCATCGCTGGCTGCGGTGGACGTGCTGGCCGATGCGAAGCAGGCCGACACCCTGGCCCGTGCGGTGGCCGAAAGCGGCGGCGTGCTCGGCGTGTTTGCCTACCCGGCGCCGCATGTGCCGGCGTTGATTGCAGCGGCCGTGAAGCTGGCCGCGCACTTCGGGCTGACGCTGGACTTCCATGTCGACGAACACCTGGAGCCGCCACAGTCCAACCTGCCGGCCGTGGCGCAGGCCGTTGCCGAGCACGGGTGGGGCGCGCGCACCCTGTGCGGCCACGCCTGCCGGCTCTCAGCCATGCCGGTTGACGAACGCCATCACACGCTGGCCGCCTTGGCCGTAGCCGGCGTTGCCCTGGTGGCGCTGCCCTACACCAATCTGTACCTGCAAGACAGCACGCCCCAGGGCCCGCGCCGCGCACCGCAAAGGCGCGGCCTGCTGCCGCTGCACGAGGCACGCGCCCATGGCCTGGCGCTGGCTTTGGGCAGCGACAACCACCGCGACATGTTCTTCCCGGCCGGCGATCTCGACCCCTTGCAAACCCTGGCGCTGGCCGCACTGGCCGGCCAGCTCGATGACCCGGTGGCGCAGTGGGCCGACACCATCACCACCACGCCCGCGCGCCGCCTTGGCCTGGCCTGGGACGGCGTGCTGCGCGCCGGTGCGCCGGCCAACCTGGTGCTGCACCCGGGGCGCGATTCGTCTGAGGTGATGTCCCGCGTGAGCCACGGCCGTGTCGTGCTGCGTCATGGCCAGGTGCTGGCGCCTGCCGATGCAGCGCTGCCTGAGTTCTGCGAACTCGACCACCTGCGAAGAGCCGCATGAACCACGCCACGCAGGGCATTCCCGCCGCGCCTTGCCTGCGCGCGCAAGACCACGGCCTGCGCGCCGATGTTGACTGGGCGCAGGTGGCGCGTGAACTGCACGGGCTGAACCTCATCACCGCGCCACGCCCGCGCCAATTGCTGTCGCGCGACTACTACTGGTACAGCCCCATCCTGGGCCAGCAGCTCGATGCCTGCCGGGCCGACCTGGTGGTGCGCCCCAG
>JAYUQE010000168.1:0-1855 GCA_043756905.1 Burkholderiales bacterium
CAAAGGCCACGCCGGCCACGCCCAGCATGTCGCGCGGCTGCGCACCCAGCACTTCAAACGGCCGCAGGTGCGTGCCTTCGGCCAGCAGCCAGGCGTCCATCTCGCCCAGCACCGGCGGGAAACGGTACGGGTCGTCTTGCAGGCTCACCTGGCCGTCGGCCCAGGTGACCTTCAATTGATAAGCGGCTGTGGAGGTGATGCGCCCTTGGAACACGCCGTCGCCGCACGGCGGCAGTTTCAGCGCGCGCTGGCGATCCTCAAACACCGCCGCCACGGCCACTGCGCCGGGCATGAACACGCGCAGCCAGCGGTTGCCGCCCACATCGGCATGCCGGCCCAACACCGCAAACGGGTCGGCATGGCGCGCTTGCGCCAGGGCGTCGATGTCGGCCGCTGCGAGCATGCTCAGCGCGCGCCGTGCACCTTCCACACCTGCTCGGCGTACTCGCTGATCGTGCGGTCAGACGAGAACGCGCCCATGCCGGCCACGTTGGCAATGGCCATGCTCACCCAGGCGTCGGGCTGGCGATACAAGGCATCCACGCGCGCCTGCGTGGCCACGTAGGCGTCGTAGTCAGCCAGCAACTGGTAGTGGTCGCCGCCGCCCAATAACGAATCAATCAAGTCACGAAAGCGTTGTGGCTCACCCGGGCTGAAGGCGCCGTTGCCGATGGCGTCGAGCGCGGCGCGCAAGCGCGCATCGCTTTCATAAAACCGCCACGGCTGGTGGCCGGCCGCGCGGCGCGCCGCCACTTCATGCGCGAGCTGGCCGAAGATGAAGATGTTGTCGTTGCCCACGTTGTGGCGCAGCTCGATGTTGGCGCCGTCGTCGGTGCCGATGGTCAGTGCGCCGTTCAGCGCCAGCTTCATGTTGCCGGTGCCCGACGCCTCGGTGCCGGCGGTGGAAATCTGCTGCGACAAGTCTGCCCCGGGCATGATGGTCTCGGCCACCGAGACGCCATAGTTCGGCACGAACACCAGCTTGAGCTTCCTGCCCACGCGCGGGTCGCTGTTGATGACCAGGCCGGCGTCGTGAATCAGCCGGATCACCTGCTTGGCGCGGTGGTAGCTCGACGCTGCCTTGCCGGCGAAGATCACCGTGCGCGGCACCCAGGCGGCATGCGGGTCGGCCAGGATGGCCTGGTAGCGCGTCACCACATGCAGCACATTGAGTAACTGGCGCTTGTATTCGTGGATGCGCTTGACCTGAACGTCGAACAAGCTGGCCGGGTCCACATCCACGCCGGTGGTCTGCTTGATCAGCCGCGCCAGGCGCAGCTTGTTGTCGTGCTTGGCCGCCGCAAAGCGCCCGCGGAAGGCAGCGTCAGCAGCCAAGGGCTTGATGCGTTGCAGCTCATCCAGCCTTAACCGCCAGCTTGAGCCGATGGTTTCATCGAGCAACGCACTCAGCCCCGGGTTGGCCTGCGCCAGCCAGCGCCGCGGCGTCACGCCGTTGGTCATGTTGGTGAAGCGCTGGGGCCACAGTTGCGCAAAGTCGGCAAAGATGGTTTGCGTGAGCAATTGCGAGTGCAGCGCCGACACGCCGTTGACGGTGTGGCTGCCCACCACGCTCAGGTTGGCCATGCGCACCCGGCGTTCGCCGCGTTCGTCGATCAGCGAAATGCGGCTCAAGGCTTCGTTGTCGCCGGGGTGGATGCGAGCCACTGCATCGAGCAGTTCCTGGTTGATGCGCAAGATGATCTGCATGTGCCGCGGCAACACCTGCTGGATCAGGCTGAAGGCCCAGGTCTCCAGCGCCTCGGGCATCAGCGTGTGGTTGGTGTAGCTGAACACCTGCTGCGTGGTGGCCCACGCCTGGGCCCAGGGCACGGCATGGTCGTCGCACAGCACGCGC
>JAYUQE010000169.1:0-4691 GCA_043756905.1 Burkholderiales bacterium
AGCGCGCTGGCAATGAACAGGAACTCATGGCGGCCACTGGCCACCAGCGGGTCGAGCATCAGGCCTTCAAGCAAAGGCACGCCATAGTCTCGAATCAAACGTTGGTGCACCGGGAACACGCTGCCCGCGGCAAAGGGCAGCACCTCCACGGCAAAGTTGTCGGCACCCACCATGGCCACGTCGCATTCCGCCAGCCACAGGGCGGCGCTGATCTCGATGCCGGGCTCAATGTCGAACGACGGGTTCTTCACGCCCTTTTGCGCTTCCAGCCAGCCGGTGCGCAGCAGCACGGCGTCGCCCTTCTCGGGCCGCACGCCGGCTTGCTTGGCCGCGGCTTCCAGGTCGGCGCGATGGATGGCTTCACCCGGCGTGAGCAGGCGGCCTTTCAGGCGCACCAAGTCGAGCAAGATGCCGCGTGTCACCACCGGCGGCATCTTCTCCACGCCCAGGCGCGCGGCGCCGGTGGTGCTGCGAATCGTGTCGCCCAGATAGCCGTTGTAGAGCTTGTCGTCATACCAGGCATGGCACAACGCATCCACATGCGTGCCGATGTGCAGCGGCATCACCACCGTGTCTTCAGCGAACTGAAAGCCGCCCGGGCGCTTGCTGCCCGCCACGGCATAGTCGCCGCCGTCGCGGCCCATGAAGTGCTGCAGGCCGCAGCGGTGCGCGGGCACCGGCGTCTTGCTTGACAGCAACTGCGCCAGGCGCAGCACCTCGCCGCTGCGCACCAGGGCGGTGGCGCGTTTCACTTGTTCGGGCCCGATGTGGTTGAGCGCGCCGCGCTCGTCGTCGGGGCCCCAACGGTTCCAGTTGCTTGGGCTCACACGCGGTTCATTGCTGATGGCGGCATCAAGGGTCATGGCTTCCAGCCCAGGCGGTTGGACAAGCGCTGCGCGGCGTCGCGCAGGCGCTGCACGGCGGGGTCGTCTTGTTTGAATGACTCGGCGTCGCCCATCATGGTCAAGGCCAGCACGATGGCGCCGCCGGCATCGAACACCGGCGCACTGAAACCGTTCACGCCGCGCTCGTTGATGTCGGCCAGGATGGCGCTGTCGATTCGGCCCAGGCGGCTGGCACGCACTTCTTCCAGGTGCGCATCCACCGCGGCGCGCGAGGTGAAGGGCGAGCTTTCATTTTTCTGCGCGACGGCAATCTCGGCTTCCAGGTAGGGCGAGGTCACGTCCTTCGGCAAGTACGCGGCGAAGACCTTGCCCGTGGCCGAGCCCAGCAGCGGCAACACCATGCCGCAGCGCAAGCGCACCTCCACCGGCTGGCTGGCTTCGATCCACCAAATGAGCGTCGGCCCGAAGTTGCCCCACACGCCCAGGCCCACGGTCTTGTCGGTCTCGCGGTTCAGGTCTTCGAGCAGCGGCCGCGCCAAGTGCACCGCATTCAGGCTGGCCACGTTGCTGCTGCCCGCGCCCACGCTGCGCGCGTTGTCATACGGGTGCACCACCATGTACTTGCCGGCACCAAAGGCCAGCGGCTTGTTGGCGCTGGTGGAGATGCGTTCCACGCGGCCCAGAAAGAGCAGATGGTCGCCGCCCGGGTAGGTGGCTTCGGTGCGGCATTCCAGGTGCGCGGCGCAGCCGTCGATCAGCGGCAAGCCTTCGATGCCGGGCGCGACGGCCACGCCATGGAAGCGATCCGGCCCCGAGCGCGCAAAGCGGTTCGACACCTCGATCTGCTCTTCGGACAGGATGTTGACGACGAAACGCTTGGCGCGGCTGTAGATGCCAAAGGTGCTGGCGTTGGTGCGCAGGCTCCAGACGATGAGCGGTGGGTCGAGCGACACCGAGTTGAAGGAATTGGCCGTCATGCCGATGGGCGCGCCGTGTTCATCGAGCACGGTGATCACGGTCACGCCGGTGACGAAGGCGCCCAGGCAGCGGCGCAACTCGATGGGGTCGATGGCGTCCATGGCGTCCTTGGCGTCCTTGGCGTCCTTGGCGGGTGCGGGCATCACGGCAGTGGCACTCATCAACGGTTAATTCAGCAGGTTTTCGCGGAAGTTGCGGCCCTCGTAGGCCGTGCGGAAGATGCCGCGCTTTTGCAGCAAGGGCACCACGTGGTCGACGAAGTCATCCACGCTGTCGGGGTTGGTGGTCGGGCTCAGGTTGAAGCCGGCACAGCCGCTTTCACGCCAGATGCGTTCCATCTCGTCGGCCACGTGTTCCGGCGTGCCGATGAGCTGCGGAATGGCCACCGACAGGGCCCATTGCGCGGCGGCATCGCGCAGGGTGACGGCACGCCCGTCGGCACTGGTGGTGGTGGCAGCCAGCAGCCCGCGCGAGGCTTGCGTTTCCATTTCGGCCAAGGGGCGGTCAGGGTCCAGGCCGCTCAAGTCAACACCGAACACACCGCACATGCGGGCCAGCGTGGCTTCCAGCGGAATGCGTTCGCGCAAGGCTTGTGCGCGCTGGCGTGCTTCAAGCTCGGTGCTGCGCACGATGGGTTGCAGGCCGAAGATCATCTTCGGGTCGCGGCCCTTGCCTTGCGCCGCGGCAGCGTCGCGCAACTGCGCCATGGCCTTTTTCATGCCGGGCAGGTGGCCCTGTATGCCGAAGATGATTTCGGCATGTTCCAGCGCAAAGCGCATGCCGCGGCCCGAAGAACCCGCTTGAATCAACAAGGGCCGGCCATGCGGCGAAGGCAGCACCGGGCACACCGCCTTGCAGCTGAGGTAGTCGCCTTTGAAATCGATCTGCTTGATCTTGGTGGGGTCAGCAAACTGGCCGGCGGCCTTGTCTTGCAAGATGCCATCGGGCGGCACGCTGTTCCACAGCTCGTAGCAGATCGCCATGAATTCATCGGCGAAGTCATAGCGCTCGTCGTGCGGCATCTGCGCGCCCATGCCGTTGGCCAGGTGCTCGGCGTTGCTGAACCCGGTGACGATGTTCCAGGCCACGCGGCCGCGGCTCAGGTAGTTGAGTGTGCTCATGCGCCGCGTGGCCAGGTACGGCGTACTGCCGGTGGTTGAAAGCGTGACGCCAATGCCCAAATGCTGCGTGGCCGCAGCCATCACCGCCACCAGGGGCATGGGGTCATGGTTGGGCCACGAGGCGCCGTATTGCACCGAGGGCGCCACGCTGCCTTTGTACACGGCGTGCGTGGCCGGGCTGTCGGCGAAAAACACGCCATCAAAGCAGCCGCGTTCCAGCGTGCGCGCCATGTCTTGCCAGTAGGCAAAGTCTTGCAGGCCGGCGAGCTGGCCATCGGCCGGGTCGGCCCAGCTCAGCATGGTGTGGGTGCTGGCGCTGTGGATCAGCATCTGCAGCAGGTGCATTTTTTCTTGCGGCATGGCGGGGTCTCGGTGTGCGTGTTAACGAACGAGGGAACGCACGTAATCATCGCCCAGGCCGACCTCGTGGCAATGCTTGGCATAGCGATCCAGGCGCAGGAAGACGTCGTCGTAATCCACCGCGTTGCCGGCTTCATCCAGATACACCAGCGGGCCCATGACATGGAACAGCGCCGTCATGTGGCCCACCGTGGGGTCGATGTACAAGGTGTGGATGTGGCCGGCGGGCTCGTAGGCAAAGCTGCCGGCGCGCGCGACCCAGTCGTGTTCGCGGTAGCCCCAGGCGCCGTCCAGGGTCCAGGCGGTGACGGGCGACGCATGGCGGTGTTTTTGAATCGTGCCCGAGCCCTGTGCCTTGAGGATGCTGACCCAGCCGCCATTGGACACATCGAACAACAGCGGCCGCACCTTGCCCATCTTGCCCAAGGGGTACCACTTTTCGTCTTCGACCATCACGCCGGGGTCGAACATTTCCTTGACGGTGTAGGGCGAAGGCGGGATGTGAACCATGGTGAGCGTGGCGGTTTTATACCAGCCGGGCTTGATGTGTTCCGAATGGTACTTTATGTTTACCGGCAAGTAAAGGCGCCGGCCAGCCGCGCGCCGTTGCGGCTATGCTCGCCGCGGCCCCCTGGCCGGAATTGAAGGATGCCCATGATCGCCCTGCCCACGCGACTGACTTGCCTGGCCCTGCTGTGCCTGGGCTGCGTGTCCATCGGCCAGGCCGAGAGTTCGGCCTCTTCGGCATCGAGCGCCGCTTCCACCTCGGTGGGCAGCGCGTCGGATTCGATCCGCGGCTCCAGCAACAGCTCGTCGCGCACCACCAACCAGGTGGCGCAGGGCGACTACCGCATCATTGACGTGGCGCAGGCCGCGCCCGGCGGGGGGCGCCTGCGTTTGACGCTGCAAGCCGTGGCCTTGCCAGGTGCAGCCGGCGCGCTGACGCTCGAACTGCCCGCGCAGGCCCTGGCTCCGCGTGGCCTGGTGGCGCAAGAACTGGTCAGCGTGCGCCAGCGGCCCTACGGCCTGGAATTTGCGCGTGCCGACGTCGGCTCAAACACGCGCGAGCCGTTCTTCCTGGTGCTGACTGACGACTGGCACCGCGAGCTTGACGCCCGCCCCGTGACCTTGTGAAGCCCTGGGGTTGAACGCATGCGCGCACTGCTGCTGGCCTTGGGCGTGTGGGCCGGCGCCGGCGCGGCGCAGGCGGGCTCGGCCGTTCAACCCTTTTGCGCCCAGGCGCCGAGCTTGAGCGCCGCGCAGCAAGACCGCCTGCTGAGCTTTGCCGCGCGCGAGTAGTTTGAGTTTGAAGAAGGGGAGGTCTCTATAGCCGTAGGCTTGTCGTTGGAGGAGTTTGATTTTGTTGTTGGTCCCTTCGAGCGGGCCA
>JAYUQE010000170.1:0-4668 GCA_043756905.1 Burkholderiales bacterium
TCGACGTGGGCAGCGAAGTGCTGATGCCCGACCCCACCTATCCCTGCAACCGGCACATCGTGAGCGCCTTCAACGCCACCACGAAGCTGATTCCGGCCGGGCCGGACAAGCGCTTCCAACTCGACGCAGCAGACGTGGCCGCGCACTGGGTCGAGCGCACGCGCGGTGTGATGCTGGCGTCGCCCTCCAACCCCACCGGCACCACCATCCAGCCTGCCGCCTTGGCCGCGTTGCTCGATGCGGTGCGCGCGCGCCGTGGCTTCCTGGTGTTCGACGAGATCTACAACGGCCTGTGCTACGGCGCCACGCCGCGCAGCGCGCTGTCGCTGGGTGAAGACGTGATCGTGCTGAACAGTTTTTCAAAAACCTTCAGCATGACCGGCTGGCGCCTGGGCTGGCTGGTGTTGCCCGAATGGCTGGTGGCGCAAGCCGAGAAGCTGGCCGCCAACCTGTTCATCTGCCCGCCCGCCACGGCCCAGCATGCGGCACTGGCCTGCTTCGAGCCCGCCAGCCTGGCGCTGTGCGACGAACGCCGGCAAGAGTTTCAAAGCCGCCGCGACTTCATGCTGCCCGCGCTGCGCGAGCTGGGCTTCAAGATCCCCACCGAGCCCGATGGCGCCTTCTACATCTATGCCGACTGTTCGGCCTTTGGCCTGCCCAGCAGCGTGCTGGCCGACAAGCTGCTTGATGAGGCCGGTGTGTGCCTGGTGCCGGGCAAGGACTTCGGCTTTCACGACGCCGAGCGCTGGATGCGCATCACCTACGCCACCGGCCTGCCGCAGTTGCGTGAAGCGGTGGCGCGCATGGGCGCGGTGCTGAAGCACATGAAGTAAACCGCTTCAACGGCGCCACAACCCCAACCACATCACCGTGCCCACCACCAGCAGGCCACCTGCCACCTGCAGCGGCGCGATGGACTGGCCCAGCAGCAGCCAGGCCAACACCAGGGCCACGATGGGCTCGACGTTCATGATGGCCGAGTTGCCCACCACGCCCAGGCGCGGCAGCACGGTGATCATTATGGTGAACGCCGTGCCGTACAGCACCACCAGCCCCACCAGACCGGCCCAACCCAGCGCCGCGGTGGGCAGGTGCAGCCCGCCTTGTGCGGCCACGGCCAGCCAGGCCAGGACCGCCACGCCGGCTTGAATGCCGGCGGCGCGAATGCGGCCATCCACGGTGCCGGCGGCATGCTGGGTCACCACCAGCGCCAGGCCAAACAGCGCCGCGGCCGCCACGGCAAAGGCCACGCCCACGCCGATGTGCCCCCACTGCGCCGCCGCGCCCAGGCCCGAGGCGGCGCCCAACACATCCAGGGCCAACGCCAGGCCGAGCAACATCACCGGCATGGCGCGCAACACGCGCGGCTCGGCGCGGTGGCCATAGCCCAGGCGCGCCCACAGCGCCGTCCACAGCGGGTAGGTGTTGAAGGCCAGCAGCGCCAGCGCCACTGGCAACCGCGCCACCGCCGCATACAGGCACAGGCTTTGCAAACCGATCAGCACGCCCAGGCCGAGCAGTACCCGCTGGTGCCGCGCCGTCAGCGCCAGCGGTACGCGTTGCACCAGCAACAGCAAGCCCACCACCAGCGCGATGGCGCTGCTGCGCGCGGCCACCGCGGTGACCACATCCACGCCATGGTCGAACGCCAGGCGCGCGGCCACATGGTTGGCGCCCATCATGAAGGCGATCAGCAGCAGCGTGGCAAAGGCGCTGGGGGACAGGGTGGTGGATGACATGCGTGTTGGTGCGAGGCCAGCGACATAACCGCGCATTGAAGGGGCGCGCAACGCCAGCGAGCCGGTGGGTGGGCTGACTGTAGTGGACACCGGTCTGCGCCCGGCGGCGCAGCGGCGCACCGGCCAACGTGCTTCATCGTGAAGCACATGGCTGTGCGCGCGCTGAACATGGGGCCGGGTAATTTCCCTGGTGCTGGCCGCGCGGCGGCCAGATGATGGGTCTCGGGCGACGAGCCTGGCGTTATGTATTTGTTCCGCCTCAAGGAGACTGCACCCATGACCGACCTTGCGACCCACCCCACCCAGGCCGCCAGCGCCTGGTTCGCCGACTTCGGCACGGCCCTGCAGCAGCAAGACCTCGACGCCACCATGGCGCTGTTCGATGCCGACAGCTACTGGCGCGACCTGGTCGCGTTCACCTGGAACATCAGCACGCAAGAAGGGCCCGACGCCATCCGCGCCATGTTGCAAGCCCGCCTGGCCGATGTGCAGCCCAGCGCCTTCATGGTCGAGGGCCAGGCCACCGAAGCCGGCGGCGTGGTCGACGCCTGGTTTACGTTCGAAACCAAGGTGGCACGCGGCCGCGGCCATGTGCGCTTGAAGAACGGCAAGGCGTGGACACTGCTCACCACCATGACTGAACTGAAAGGTTATGAAGAACGCAAGGGCGAAACGCGCGTGAAAGGCGCCGAGCATGGCGTGCACCCGGGGCGCAAGACCTGGCTCGAAGCACGCCAGGAACAAGCCGCTGCGCTGGGCGTCAACGAGCAGCCGTATGTGCTGATCGTCGGCGGTGGCCAGGGCGGCATTGCGCTGGGCGCACGCTTGCGCCGGTTGGGCGTGCCGGCCATCATCGTGGAGAAAAATGAAAAGCCCGGCGATTCCTGGCGCAAGCGCTACAAGAGCCTGTGCCTGCACGACCCGGTCTGGTACGACCACCTGCCCTACCTGCCGTTCCCCGACGACTGGCCCGTGTTCGCGCCGAAAGACAAGATCGGCGACTGGCTGGAGATGTACACCAAGGTGATGGAGCTGAACTACTGGGGCGGCACCACGGCGAAAAAGGCCAGCTACAACGAAGCCACGCAGCAGTGGGATGTGCTGGTGGAGCGTGGCGGAAAGGCGATCACGCTGCACCCCAAGGAACTGGTCTTTGCACTCGGCGTATCGGGCTACCCCCACGTGCCCGAGATTGCCGGCGCGCAAAGCTTTCTGGGCGAGCAACACCATTCCAGCCAGCACACCGGCCCCGAGGCTTACAAGGGCAAGCAGTGCGTGGTGCTGGGCTCGAACAACTCAGCGCACGACATCTGCGCCGCGCTGTGGGAACACGGCGCCGGCGTGACCATGGTGCAGCGCAGCTCCACCCACATCGCACCCAGCGATTCGCTGATGGAGCTCGCCCTGGGCGGCCTGTATTCCGAGCAGGCGGTGAAGGCCGGTGTCACCACCAACATGGCAGACCTGATCTTCGCCTCGATCCCCTACAAGATCATGGCGCCGATGCAGGTGCCGGTTTACGACGAAATGAAAAAGCGCGAGGCCGACCTGTACGCGCGGCTCGAAAAGGCCGGCTTCCTGCTCGACTTCGGTGTCGACGGTTCGGGCTTGTTCATGAAGTACCTGCGCCGCGGCTCGGGCTACTACATCGATGTCGGCGCGTCGGAGCTGGTGGCCAACGGCAGCGTCAAGCTCAAGAGCGGGGTCAGCATCGCGCGCATCAACCCGCGTTCGGTGAGCTTGAGCGATGGCACCGAACTGCCGGCTGACCTGCTTGTCTATGCAACAGGCTATGGCTCGATGAACGGCTGGCTGGCCGACCTGATTTCGCCCGAAGTGGCAGACAAGGTGGGCAAGGTCTGGGGCCTGGGCAGTGACACGCCCAAAGACCCCGGCCCCTGGGAAGGCGAGCTGCGCAACATGTGGAAGCCCACGCAGGTGCCGCACCTGTGGCTGCACGGCGGCAACCTGCACCAGTCGCGCCACTACTCGGAGTTCCTGGCCTTGCAGTTGAAAGCGCGGCAAGTGGGCCTGGCCACGCCGGTGTACCGGCTGGCGCCTTCGCACCACAAGCGTTGATCCAATTGGCCCCGCGCCTGGCCAGTCTGGCTGGGCGCACCCCACTTCCTTTGACCGGCGTGAAGCGCTGACGGCACGCCGGTTGCTCGTTATTCGTCAGCACCACGGAGCCAACATGAGCAGCAAACTGAAGACCGCCCTCGACACCGTTCTGCACTACACCACCGACCGCGCCGGCGGCGCGCCGGGCGTGGTGGCGATGGTGACCGACCGCCACGCCAACCTCTACGAAGGCGCCGCCGGCAAGCGGGAACTGGGCAAGGACCAGCCCATGACCACCGATTCGGTGATGGCCATCTTCTCCACCACCAAGGCCATCACCGGCACCACGGTGATGCAACTGGTGGAGGAAGGCAGGATTGCCTTGTCTGACGCGGCCAAACGTTATGTGCCCGAAATCGCCGAGATTCAAGTGCTCGATGGCTTCGACGACAGCGGCCAGCCCAGGACCAGGCCACCGAAGCGCGACATTACCGTGGCTGATCTCATGCTGCATACGTCTGGCTTTTGCTATGAATTCTTCAGCGCCGACGACCTGAAGTTCCGCACGGCGAAGAACATTCCCACCGTGGTGTCGGGCACCTTCGCGTCGATCCGCACCGTGCTGCTGCACGACCCGGGCGAGCGCTGGACGTATGGCGTGAACATCGACTGGCTGGGCCGCATCGTCGAGCAGCAACGCGGCAAGCGCCTGGGCGAAGTGATGAAGGAGCGCGTGTTCGACCCGCTGGGCATGGTCGACATCGCCTTCACCATGACGCCGACCATGCAGGCCCGCCGCGCGCCCATTCACGACCGCGCGCAAGACGGCAAGCTCACGCCGCTGCCCGACCTGATCCTGCCGCAGCCG
>JAYUQE010000171.1:0-4667 GCA_043756905.1 Burkholderiales bacterium
CAAATCCAGGTAGCCGCGCTGCACGTTGGCCACCCGCAGGTAGGGCACCTCTCGCAAAACGTCGCCAGCGTTCACTCTGCTGCCTTTGGCAACGCCTGACGCGATCTCGCCAAGCATGTCAAGACTCGCCCAGACCCAGTTCGTGGGCAAAACGTGAAGGCCCTCTGTCGCAGGTTGAATGGGCTCAACGTACTTCGACGCCCAGCCTTTCGGCGGCACTTTGCCCTGCAACCTATAACGTTCGAGTTGACGTTCTTCCCATCGCGCACGTCGCTCATGGATCAGCCGCACAAGGAGTTCCGTGCCTTCTTCCACTTCAACGTGGCGTTGGCGTAGCGCTCGGTCTGGGCCTCGACTGCGGTGATGCGTTCCGCGTCTTCGTCGCGTTTGGCCTCGATCACGCCAACGGGCACGCGGTCTACCAGAAACACGTAGTCGGCGCGCCCGCTGTCGGTGGGGTATTCGCGCACCGCCAAACCGCGGCTGGCGCCGGGGTTGAAGTGCTTCATGTCTTGCACCACCCAGCCAGCTTGCACCAGCCGCTGGTCAATCGCCTCACGGGCCTGGTCTTCTGGCGTGGTCATCGCTTGCGCCCATGCGGGCTGTGAAGCGCGCATTCTCGCTGGCCCTCGCTTACCGCGAAGGCCAGCCCGAGACCAGGCTACTTCGCCTTCTTGCGCGCTACCTTCTTCGCCGCCGGAGTAATGCGCGTGTTGATGCGCGAATCGATGCGCGGGTCGATGATCCCGCCGCCCGTGATGGGCACCACGTTTTCGCTGACAACGAAAAACCAACCCTCGAACACGCCGGCCGGCAAGTGCGGTGACTTCACGCCCACCAGGGCGTCCACCGATGATGAGAACGAGCGCTCCTTGTCGTCGACCAGGTGGCCGCAGTGCACGCGCAGCATCACCCGGCCTTGGGTCAGCAAGGCCCGGATCGTGCGCTCCCTCTCGTCGCTGATCGACCAGTTCACTTCACGCGGGCCCAACTTCTGGTCGCCATGCAGCGTGAGCATGGGCAGCGGGCTGATCGGGTTGGTGGCGCTGGACGGCGGGATCGGCTCAAACCAGACCTGCACCACCTTGGGCTGGTTTTCCTGCGTCCTGGCATGCAGGCGTGCCGACAAGGTGAGCGAAACCCTTTCCAGCACCGCGAAGGCGTCTACCGCGCGCAACCCGGCGCCCTGGGGCCAGTTGGTTTCTGCGATGAAGGGCCAATCGAGCTGGGCGATGTCGCCGGCCGGGCCCGCAATGCCTTGAGCGCCTTGCGGGCCCGGAATGCCCGGAACGCCCGGTGCGCCTTGTGGCCCGGGCGCACCCGGTGGCCCCGCCGGGCCGGGTTCGCCTGGTGTGCCGATGGCGCCGGTTGCGCCGGTTGCGCCGGTTTCACCGGGCATGCCCGGCGCACCCGGCACACCAGTCTCACCCTGGGCGCCGGCGCTGCCTGCAGCGCCTGCAGCGCCGGCTTCGCCCGGTGCGCCTGGCGCGGCAGCGGGCCCAGCCTCGCCCTGAGGCCCGGTTGGGCCGGGTTCGCCCTGTGGCCCGGTTGGGCCTTCAGGCCCCGCAGGCCCCGCCACGCCAGCCAAACCTTGCGGCCCAGGTTCGCCGGCTGGGCCAACTGGGCCAAATGCGCCATCCGCCCCAGCCGGGCCAACTGGGCCAACAGTGCCATCCGCCCCAGCCAGGCCAGGTTCACCAGCCGGACCGGGTTCGCCCGCTGCGCCTGCGGGCCCTGCCGGGCCGGGCGGGCCGACGTCAGCCGCCCCACCATCGCGCCCCGGTGGGCCGGCCGGGCCTTCAGGCCCCGCGGGGCCAACGGCGCCAGCCTCGCCTGCTGTGCCAGGCGGGCCCGCAGGCCCTGCCAACCCAGCTGCGCCTGCGGGACCATCCAGCCCAGCCGGGCCGGCCGCACCATCCGCCCCAGCCGGGCCGGCCGCACCATCCGCCCCAGGCAGACCGGGTGGCCCAATTGGCCCAATTGGCCCCGCCGGGCCGGCTGGTCCGTCGGGTCCAATGGGGCCGGGGGGCCCGGCGGGGCCGACGCCGCCCACATCCGCGGCCAAGGGTGCGCCGTCAAAGTACCAGCGGCCCTGCGCGTCTTGCCGGTGTTCGCCGCTGTGGGTGTGGCTGCCGGCGGCCACGAACAGCGCGGCGTCTTGCTGCGCGGCGGGGTTGCCGGCACTGGCGATGATGCGGGCCACCACCAAGGCATCGGCCCCCACATCACTGCCGTCGTCTACCTCAGACGTTGCCGTGCAAGCCAGGGTGATGACGGTGGGCGTGTTGCCCACCCGTAGCGCGGCGCGGTCGCCATTGCTGGCGCGCAGCACGACGCGCTGGCCTACTGCCGCCACGCCCAGGCTGAGCGGTGAGTCCACGGCCAGGCGCACGCCGCCGGGCGACAGCGCCACACCGGGCTCCAGCCGCACCTGGCCGTCTTCCAGGCGCACCACCAGGCCCCAGGCAATGTGGCCCAGCCCCACCGTGCGGCGCAGGTCGAGCAGCGACTCGCGCAGCCGGTCTTGCAGGTGCTGCAAATGTTCGGCTGTGACCCGCAGGCCTTCTACGAATTGGGAGCGTGCATCGTCGGCCATGGTGGAACCCTTGTTGATGCCTGAGCGGTGACTTGGCGTTGGCGTTGACGTTGACGTTGGGGCGATTAGCGTGTGGCGGCGCCGGCGTCAGTGGCTGGAAATGATGTCGATCTCGCGCAACTGCACGCTGCCCGCCGTGCGGCTGACCAGTTGCAATGTCGGCTGCGCCATGTTGAAAGGTGAAGTGGGCACCAACACGCCAGGCGCCCCCTTGGGCGTGGGCGTGAACGCGATGGCGGGGCTGCCAATTGGCGCACCCGCCAGGGCCAGTGTCAGCGGCGCCAGCGGTGCGTCTTTGGGCGCCACGCCCACCAGGCGCAGCCGCGCCCGCGCGTCCAGCACGTCACTGGCGCTTTGCAGTGGCGCCGGCAGGGCGCGCCACGGCCCGTTGGGTGGGCCACGGCGAATGACCTGCTCGGCCAGCCCATCCGCCGCTGCGGCTTGCGCCAGCGCCCAGCTCAGCTCGCCGCGCGCCACCACCAGGGCCATCCAGGGCATGGGGCCAGGGCCCAGGGGCACGGCCTGCTTGAAGGGGAAACTCACCCATTGCTCGGCAGCGCTGGCCGTCAGCGTCACCGGTTCGCTGGCGCCTTGGGGCAGGGGCTGGCCCGGCATGCTGCTGGCCTCAGCCACGGCCCAGAGCACCACCCGCGCTTCGGCAGCGTCGCCCAGCGCGCGCAGCGGCAGGCGGATGGCCTGGAGCTCGGCCAGGCCGCTGCCCGCAGGCAGGCGCACGATTGCGGCGCGCTGCGCATCGACCAACAGCTCGGCCAACACCGGCTCGGCCGCGGTGGCTGCCGGCGGCGGCCCCAGCGGCGGCAATACGCGCTGGGTGGGCAGGTCGGCCACGGCCAGCCAGCGCACTTCATCGATGCGTCGGGTGGCGCCGGCGGGCGGCGCGGGCAAGGGCAGGGCCAGGTCGAGCTGGCCTTCGCTGGCAAATTCAAGTTCGGCGGTGGTGTCGTTGTCGACCTGGACGCGGCGAATGCGGCGCAACTGCGGCGTGCCGTGCACGGCCAGCGCCAGACGGCACGGCACCTTGGTTGATAGCGTGACCTTGAACATCACGCCAGCCTCGGCCGCCAACGGGTCGCCGGTCAGCGCGGCGAAGCCAGCCGTGAGGTCAACGATGCGCCTGGAATTCGTGTCCCAGCCGGCGGCATCGGGCGCGCTGACGGCGGAGCGCGGCTGCACCGGCTCGGGGTGGCTCCACACCGGCTGCGCATCATCAATGCGGATTTCCAGGCCGGAGGGCGGCTCGGGCAAGCGCACCCGCACGGCTGCGAGTTCGGTCTCGGTCAGCGCGCGCGACAGCAGCACGCGCAGCCGCTCGGTGCGCAGTTCGGCGAAGATGACGTTGGGGCTGGGTAGCAGCGGCCCGATGAAGCCCCCACCCAGCGCCGAGTTCGGTGAAAACTGGCTGCCCAGCCAAGAAAAGGCGTTCGTGACCTTGGCGTCGCCCGGCAAGTCGATGCCGCTGATGGTGCGCGGCGTGCCGAAGTCGATCACCAGTTCCTTCGTGCCATTGGTGTCATAGCTGCGCACCTGCGCCACTTCCTGCACCAAGGTGGAATCAACCCGCTCGGCCTGCACAACGAATTGGTACTTGCCGACGAGCGCGTTGCGCGGCAGCGCCACTTCCACGGAAACCGAGGTGACGCCGTCGAACAGCGCATGGGCATAGGCGTACATCATCTGCACGCCCACACTGACGACGGACTCGACGCCTTGCGCGATGACTTGTACGGCCTGCACCATGACGGCTGCCCTCAGTTCTCTTGAACGTTCACTTGAACGCCAGCGCGCCGCGCGCGGAATTGAATGCGGCTTCGAAACTGGTTTCGGGCGCGGCCTCATCCACAGCCATGTTGGCGCTGCGGAACTGCGTCGTGAGCGCAACTTTCTCTGCTGCCGGCACATCGGCCGCCTTCTCGTATTTCAGCAGCGACTGGCGCGTGGTGGCGTCTTGCAAAATGCCTTCGGTGAGCACCGAGACGCTGCGCTCGCGCAGGTCGCGGTGCACGTTGTCGAAGATCGAGAACGGAATCGCCGTGGGCGGGGCCAGGATCAG
>JAYUQE010000172.1:0-13439 GCA_043756905.1 Burkholderiales bacterium
GGCGGCGCGGGCGGGGCCGGTGCGGCCACGGGCGCCGGGGGCGGGGCAATGGCCACCGGCGGGGCCGGCGGCGGCACCACCTGGGTGGTGGTGATCACCGGCGCCGGCGTGGGCGGCGGGTTCACTTGCACCTCGGGCGGCGGCACGAACGAAGGCGGCGGCGGCGCGAACTTCGGCGGTGGCGGCAAGTTCTCAGGCGGCGGCGGTGGCGGCGGCTTGACCTCTTCAATGATCTTGGTTTCGATCGGCGCTTTGATGACGTCAACCACCTTGCGTGCCAGGCCGCTGACCAGGGCCCAACCCAGCAGCAGGTGCAGCAAGACGACCACCATCAACCCGCTCAGGTGCTTGCCCGGGTTGCGTTGTTGTTGGGCGTAATCCACTTGGTACCTCCGCCTGCTGACGGCGCCCGTCAAGGGCTGCCAGCAGGTTTGTCTCATGTTTGCATTGCAGGCCTCGTGGGCCTCAATCGTGGCCAGCGCGTGGCCTCGCTTGAAGGGAAGGGACTATAGCGGTTGGGGTCTGGCCTCTGACTCAGTGCATGCCCGATGGCGCTTGTTTGGCGCGGCACTCGCCATCGCCATCATTGGTCACACTGGCGTTGCATCGGTGAGCTGCCTGCCGGCATGGGGCAGCAGCCGTGACGTGGCCAGGTAAGCCTGGCGGAAGCTCTCGAAATCGCTTTCGTTTGCTGCCTCAATCTCGGCCTGGGCGCGCAGCGAAACCTGCGCGGCTTCTTGCGCCACCTGTTGCGCCGCCGCGGGCCACGGCAGCTCAAGCATGGCGCTGCGGTTTTGCCGGCTGCGCTCGGCCACGAAGGCCAGGTGCGAATCGGCGTGGCTGCGCTTCATCTCAGCCAACACGCGCGCGCTGGGCAGTTGCGCCATGTTGCGCAAGCGTTCGCCGGCTTGCGCCAAGGCCAGCGCATGGTCGCCCTGGCCGTGCAGGGCGTCCAGGCGCTGCGCAATGGGCTGGCACTGCTCGATCAGGTGTTGCGCCCACTCCAGCAAACTGACCTGTCCGGCACCGTGCAGCAGGCGCAGGCCCGGCTCGCGCCCGCGCGCCGCCACCAGGTGTTGGTTCAGCCCGAGCATGGCGATTTCGGCGGGCGTGTCGGGCGGGCTGTCGTGCAGCAGGCAGTGCAGCAGGAAGATGTCGATGAAGCGCATGGTGTCGGCCGCGATGCCGACGCTTTCGAACGGATCCAGATCCATGCAACGTACTTCGACATATTCCACCCCGCGCTGGCGCAGTGCATGCAAGGGCCGCTCGCCGCGGCGGATCACCCGCTTGGGCCGGATCGCGCCGTAGAACTCGTTCTCGATCTGCAGCAAGGTGGTGCTGAGCTGCCGGTACTCGCCGCCGGGGCCACGCAAACCGATGGCTTCATAGGCCGCGTAGGGCCGGGTCAGTGCCTCGTGCAACGACGCGGCGTAACTCTCCAGGTTGTTGTAGCTCACCGCCAGCGTGGCCTGGGCGTCGCTCTGGTAGCCCAGCCGGCCCATGCGCAGCGACGTGCCGTTCGGCATGTACAGCGTGTGCGGGCTCAAGGGCTGCAAGGCATGCTCGCGGCCATCGACAAAGCTCTTGCACACCGCAGGCGAAGCGCCGAACAGCAGCAGCAGCAAGAAGAAGTGGCGGCGGAAATTGCGAATCAGGTCGAAGTAAGCCTGGTCGCCCAGGCCGGGCATCGACCAGTTGTAGTGGATGCCCGAGATGGTCTGCATGCGCCGGCCGTAGCGGTGGCCCAGGCCCATGCGGTAGGCGGTCTTCATGCGCCCGATGTTCGAACTGCCGTACTGGCCCAGGGGAATCAACTCATCGGCCGGCAACTTGCACGGCATGCTGGCCACCCACATTGATTCGTCGCCGATGGCCGCATACGTGGCCTGGTGGATGCGCACCAGTTCGTCCAGGCAGGCCTGCGCGCTGCCGTTCACGCCGGTGATCAACTCCAACTGCGCTTCGCTGAAGTCGGTGGTGATGTGCGGGTGGGTCAGGGCCGAGCCCAACTGCGCCGGGTGCGGCGTGGTGGCCAGCAAGCTGCGGGCATCGACGCGCAGGCTTTCCTTTTCAACGCCGCGCTGCATCTGGCCCAGCGCTTTGTCGGGCAGGGCGGCCAGGCGTTGCTTGATGCTGTCCATGGGCGAGGGGCGGGCGTTTGAAGGGGCGCGACGGTAGCAGATGCGCCACTACAGCGCCGGGCCGGGGCCAACCGTGCCGGGGCCGGCGGCCAGGTGGGCCACGGCGTGCGCCAGCCCCGGGCCATGCGGCAGCTTGAGCACCTGCATGGCCGCTTCAATGCCGCCCAGGCAGCCCAGCACCATGGCCGGGTTCAGGTCGCCCAAGTGGCCGATGCGAAACACGCGCCCGGCCAGCGGGCCCAGGCCGCCGGCCATGGCCACCTGGAAGCGTTCGCGCGCCAGGCTGCGCAGGCTTTCGGGGTCGAAGCCCGCAGCCACCTTGATGGTGGTGACCGACACCGAACGCGCCGCCGCATCGCCAGCAAAAAAGTCAAACGCACCCGCTTGCGCCCAACCCTGCACCGCGGCCTGCACCGCGCCGGCCAGCAGGCGGTGGCGCGCGAACACGTTCGCCAGGCCTTCGCTTGCGATCAACCCCAGCGCCGCGCGCAGGCCCATCAGCAGCGCATGCGGCGGCGTGCCGCAGAACTTGCGGTAGCTCAGGTCATTCGCGCGCAGCGTCCAGTCCCAGTAAAAGCGCGGTGTCTTGTTGCGCTGCGCGACGGCCATGGCTTGCGCGTCGGCAGCCACGAAGGCCAGCCCCGGCGGCACCATCAAGCCTTTTTGCGAAGCGCCTAGCACCACATTGGCGCGCAGTGCCTGCATGTCGAAGGGCGTGGCGGCCAGCGAGGCCACCACGTCGACCACGAACAGCGCCGGGTGGTCGGCGTCGTCGATGGCCTGGCGCAGCGGCGCCAGTTCGCTGGTCACGCCACTGGCGGTGTCGGTGTGGACCACGAACACGGCCACGATCTCGCGCTTCACATCCGCGCGCAGCGCCTGGGTCACGGCCTGCGCGTCGATCGGCTCGCCTTCACGCCACGGGGTGCGCACGACACGCACGCCCAGCGCTTCGGTCTGCACCGCCCAGCTCTCAGAGAAATGCCCGGTGCCGGCCACCAGCACCGCCTGGCCCGGCGCGGCGATGTTGCTGACCACCGCCTCCCATGCGCCGTGGCCGTTGGCGGCGTAGAGAAAGACAGGTGCATCGCCCGCACCCATCAAGGTCTGCAAACCTTGCTCGCAATCGTGGATGAGCTCATCCACCCGCGGGTCGCCCAGATCCATGGGCTGCTGGCTCATGGCGTGCTGCACGGCTTCAGGCACGCGGGTGGGCCCGGGCGAATGCAGGAAGCGGTGGCCGGGAATGCGATGGGGCAAGGTCATGCGAGGTTCAAGTTCGGAGCGGGCGGGCATGGTAGATGAGGCCGGCTTAGGGCTGGCTTAGGGCCGGTGGCCATGGAAGGCGCCGCCATCCACATGCAGCACCTGCCCGGTCAACCAGGCGGCCTGTTCGCTGCACAGGAACACCACCGCGTTGGCGATGTCTTCACCGCTGCCGCAGCGGCCCAGCGCAATGCCCTGGCGGATGTAGGCTTCCCAGGCCGCGCCGCGCGGCATGCCGTCCATGCGGCTGGTGTCCACCAGGCCCGGCGCCACGCCGTTCACGCGCACGCCATGCGGCCCGAGTTCGCCGGCCATGATGGTGGTGAGCGCATTGATGGCGGCCTTGGACGCCGAGTACGCGGCCGAATTGGGCAGCAGCGCGCGCGCCACCACCGAGCTGATGTTGACGATGGCCCCGCCCGGGCCCTGGCGCAGCATGTCCTGCGCGAAACGGCGCGACATGTAGAACGTGCCGTCCAGGTTGACGTCGAGCACCCGGTGCCATTGCTCGATGGGCAACTGCGTCACCGGCTGGCGGTCTTCACCGCGGTGCGAGCCCGCGTTGTTGACCAGGAAGTCGACGCGGCCGAACTCGGCGTGCACGCGCGTGGCCAGTTCATCCACGGCAGCGGCATCGGCCACGTCAGACGTCAAAGCCAGTGCGCGCCGGCCCAACGCGCGCACTTCATCGGCCACGCTGTCCACGTCGCGCCAGTGCGCGGCCTGTTCATCGGCGGGGTAGCGGTCGGGCGTGCGGCCGCTGCCGGTGAGCACCACATCGCAACCGGCACGTGCCAGGGCCACGGCGATGGGCCGGCCAATGCTGCGCATGCGCCCGGCACCGCTGACCACCGCCACCTTGCCGGCAAAGCCGGTGAGTTCAAACGTCATGACAGGGCCCCGGTTTGCTTGATTGACGCTGCATGCTATGCCGGCAAAAGGGAAGGGTGCGGCGGGTAGGGGGCTGAATTCCCCTAAAGGCCGCGCACCAAGCTGCCGGTTACAGTGGGCTGGCATCACTGCACGCCGGAGGCTCCCATCACGCACCGTTGCGCCACTGCGTCGCCGCTTCACTTGACCATACAAGCTGGCGTTTGTACATGAAGCCAGCCTTGGTGTTGCTGCACGGCATGCTCAACCACCCCGGCGTGTGGCAAGACGTGCACGCGGCTTTGGGCAACGATGCCTCGGTGCACCTGCCGCGCCTGACCGAGCAGACCAGCATCGCGCAGATGGCGGCTGATGCCTGGCAAACCTTGGCGCAATTGCCGCCGGCAACGCCGGTGGTGCTGGCGGGCCACTCCATGGGTGGCTATGTGGCCATCGAGATGCTGGCGCGGGCGCGCCGGCCCGTGGCGGCGCTGGCGTTGGTCAGCACAAACACAGCGCCCGAGCCGGCTGAAAACCACACCGCGCGCGAGCGTTTGATGGCGGCGTTGGAACAACGTTTCGAGCTCACGCTGGACGGCTTCATTCCCCTGAACCTGTGCCCGCACAGCGCCGGCAATGCGGCCATCACCCAAGCCATGCACCGGATGATGACCGAGGTGGGGCCGCAAGCCGCGGTGCGCCAGATCCGCGCGCTGATGGCGCGCGCCGACCACCGCGCGCTGCTGGCCGGGTTGACGCTGCCCGTGTTGGTGGCCTGCGGCCGGCAAGATCAGGTGCTGCCGCTGGCGCTGTCGCAAGCCAGTGCCGCATTGATCCCTGGCGCCGTGCTGGCGGTGCATGAAGACAGTGGCCACATGCTGCCGCTGGAACGCCCGGCTGAACTGGCCGCGCAGTTGCAGCACCTGCTGCAACGTTTGACGTAATGCAACGGCCATGCTCGCCACCAACCGGCGGGGCATTGTGTTGATGTGCGCGGCCATGGCCTGCTTCATCATCAACGACACGCTGGTGAAGTGGGTCAGCCAGGCTTTGCCCAGCGCGCAGATCATCTTCATCCGCGGCGTCATGGCCACGCTGCTGGTGTGGGCCGTGGCGCGCGCCAGCGGCCAGCGCCTGGTGGGGCGCGAGTTGATCCAGGGCCCGGTGGCGGTGCGTTCGCTGGTCGAGGCCGCTGGCTCGCTGATCTACCTGATCTCGCTGTTCAACCTGCCCCTGGCCAACGCCACGGCCATCAACATGGCCGCGCCGCTGGTGCTCACCGTGCTGGCGGTGCTGTTCCTGCACGAACAGGTCGGCGCCTCGCGCTGGGTCGCCGTGGCGCTGGGCTTTGCCGGTGTGCTGTTCATCATCCAGCCCAGCGCCAGTGGTTTCAACGGTTATGCCTGGCTGTGCCTGGCCGGCACCTTGTTCCACTCGGCGCGCGACTTGCTCACCCGGCGCATCTCGCCCAGCGTGCCGTCCATCGCCATCACGCTGGCTGCGGCGCTGTCGGTCACCATTGCCGCGGGCGTGTGGTCGCTGTTCCAGGGCTGGGTGATGCTGAATGCGCGCACGGTGGCCGCGCTGGGCCTGGCCTCGGTGTTCCTGGCCACCGGCTACCACTGCATCATCAGCAGCATGCGCCAGGGCGACATGTCGGTGGTGGCGCCGTTTCGCTACGTGGGCCTGCTCTTCGCCGTGGCCTTGGGCTATCTGGTTTGGGGCGATGTGCCCAACGCCATGGCCTGGTTCGGCATTGCCTTGCTGGTGGGCTCGGGGCTGTATCTGCTGCACGGGCCGCCGCGCTGATCCGGCGGGTAGACTGCCCGCTTGCAACAACGTGGGCATGCCATGGGGCCATTGAAGGGTTTGCGCGTGATCGAGCTGGCCGGCATCGGCCCGGGCCCGTTTTGCGCAATGTTGCTCGGCGACATGGGCGCTGATGTGATCCGCATCGACCGCATCGAAGCCAGTGGCCTGGGTATTCCCAGCGCGCCGCAATTCGACGTCACCGGCCGCAACCGGCGGTCGCTGGCGCTCGACCTGAAGCAGGCCGCGGCGCGCGACGTGGTGCTGCGGCTGGTGGAGCGCGCCGACATGCTGATCGAAGGCTTTCGCCCCGGCGTGGCCGAACGCCTGGGCCTGGGGCCGCTGGTCTGCCAGGCGCGCAATGCCAAGCTGGTGTACGGCCGCATGACTGGCTTTGGCCAGCACGGCCCGTTGGCGCAGGCCGCGGGGCACGACCTGAACTACATCGCGCTCAGTGGTGCCTTGCATGCCATCGGCACGGCGGGCAAGCCGGTGCCGCCGCTCAACCTGGTGGGCGACTACGGCGGCGGCGCGCTGTACCTGGCCATGGGCCTGCTGGCCGCGCTGCATGAAAGCAAGGCCTCGGGCCGCGGCCAGGTGGTTGATGCGGCGATGGTGGACGGTGCGGCGTCGCTGATGTCGGTGTTCTACGGCATGCATGCCGCGGGCCGGTGGAGCGACGAACGCGGCGCCAATTTGCTCGATGGTGGCGCGCCTTTCTACGACACCTACGAAACCCGCGACGGCCAGTTCGTGGCCATCGGCGCGCTCGAGCCCAAGTTCTTCGCTGAACTGCTGCAACGCCTGGGGTTGGCCGAAACCTGGGCCGCGCGCCAGCAAGATCGCAGCCAATGGCCCGCGTTGCGCGAAGCCCTGGCCGGCGCGGTGGCGCAGCGCACGCGCGCCGAATGCTGTGTCTTGCTCGAAGGCACCGACGCTTGCTTTGCACCCGTGCTCAGCCTGGCTGAAGCGCCGCAGCATGCGCACGCCGTGCAGCGCCAGGCCTTCGTCACGGTGGGCGGTGTGGTGCAGCCCGCACCGGCGCCGCGCTTTGACCGCACGCCCAGCGCGCTGCCGCGGGCCACCCCGGCCGCGGGCGAACACAGCCAGGCCTTGCTGGGCGAATTCGGCTTCAGCGCGGCCGAGATCGCGGCGCTGCAAGGTGCCGGGGTGACGCGGTAGCCGCCATGATGAACTCGAACCCGACCGACAACATCCGCATCGCGGCGTCGCTGATGGTGCTGCGCGACGGCGCGCAGGGCGTGGAGGTGTTGTTGATGCGCCGGCCCGAACGCGGCAGTGACGACTTCCGCAGTGGCATGTGGGTTTTTCCTGGCGGTGTGGTGGACCCCGGCGACGTTGAACTGGCCGCGCACTGCCACGGCTTGAGCGAGGAACAGGCCCGCTCGCGGCTGGGTGATGCGGCCGGCAGCCAGCGCCACTTCGTTGCCGCGCTGCGTGAATGCTTTGAAGAAGCCGGTGTGTTGTTCGCCTGCGGCCGCGACGGTGCGCCGGTGGACGTGGCCGCGAGGCATGACGAGTTGATGGACTGGCGCCACCGCGTTCACGCCGGCCAGGCCAGCCTCACGGCGATGCTCAGCCAACTGAACTGGCAGCTCGACTTGCGTGAGCTGGCCTTCTTTGCCCACTGGCTGACGCCGCCCACGCGGCCCAAGCGTTTCGACACCCGCTTCTTCGTGACCCGCCTGTCCAAACAGCAGCGTGCACAGGCCGATGAGCGTGAGGCGCTGGAACTGCGCTGGGTGCTGCCGGCACAGGCTGCGCTGCCCGACAGCGGCCTGAACATGCTGCGCGTGACGCGCCACCTGCTCAACCAGCTGGCGGCCTTTGCATCGGCCCAGGCCGGCTATGCCCAGGCGCTGGCGCTGCAGCGCGTGAACCGCGTCAGCCCGGAATCACACCAGGCTTGACGCCCTGCGCATCGGCCCAGCGCCCGTCCGCCAGCACTTGGTGCGGCCGGAAGCGCGCCTTGTAGGCCATCTTCGGGCTCTTTTCGATCCAGTAGCCCAGGTACACATGCGGCAGCTTGAGCAGCCGCGTCTGCTCGATCTGCCACAGCACGCTGTAGGTGCCGTAGCTGGTGAGCGGCTCGGGCTCGTAGAAGGTGTAGACGGCCGAGATGCCGTCGTTCAGCACATCGAGGATCGACACCATCTTCAGTGTGCCCAAGCCGCTGGCAGCGGGCTCGCGGAATTCCACCAGGCGTGAATTGACCCGGCTTTGCAGCAGGAACTGGGTGTATTGATCGACGCTGTCCTGGTCCATGCCGCCGCCGCTGTGGCGCCCGGCCTGGTAGCGCAGGTAGAGCTGGTAGTGCTCGGGCACGAAGCACAGGCGCAGCACGCGGGCTTGCAGTTTGCCGTGCTGGGCCACGGCGCGGCGCTGGCTGCGGTCGGGTTTGAAGGCCTTGACTGGCACGCGCAGTGGCACGCAGGCGCGGCAGCCGTCGCAATACGGCCGGTAGGTGAACATGCCACTGCGCCGAAAGCCGTTGGCCACCAGGCCGGAATAGAGGTCGGCGTTGATCAGGTGGCTGGGCGTGGCCACTTGCGAGCGGGCCTGGCGTTCACCCAGGTAGCTGCACGGATAGGGCGCCGTGGCATAGAACTGCAGGGACGAAAGCGGGAGTTCTTTCGGATGCGTCACGGGGCTTGCGGGTCGGGGATGCCGGGCGCCAGGAGGTGCGCCCACAGGCGCGGATCATAGGTCCAATCGGTCACCTCGCCGGCCTCGCAGCAGCGTGCCACATGGGCTTCGAAAGCGCTGCGCGACACCTCGCGCGCACCCACTGAAGCCAGGTGGCTGGTGCGCTGCTGGCAGTCGATCCATTCGATGCCGTGCTCGCGGCAGAAGCACACCAACGCAGCCAGCGCGATCTTCGACGCATCGGTGCGGTGCGAGAACATCGACTCGCCGAAGAACATGCGCCCGATGCCCACGCCATACAGCCCGCCCACCAGTTCACCATCGACCCAGGATTCGAAGCTGTGCACACCGCCCTGGTGCTGCCAGTCACGGTAGGCGCGCACCATGTCGGCCCCGATCCAGGTGCCCGCCTGGCCGTCGCGCGGCGTGTTGGCGCAGGCGGTGATGACGCGCTCGAACGCGCTGTCGATGCGCACGTCGCAACCGGGTGCCATGGCAAAGCGGCGCAGCGTCTTGGCCAGCGAGCGGTGCAGTTTGAAATCAGCCACCTTGAGCACCATGCGCGGGTCGGGGCTCCACCACAGCACCGGCTGGCCGGCACTGAACCACGGGAAAATGCCGCGGCGGTAGGCTTCATCGAGCCGCGCCGGGGTGAGCCGCCCGCCCACGGCCAGCAGCCCGGGCGCCGGGCCGTCCACACCCTGCGCCAGGTGGCTGGGTGGCAGCGGCTCGTCGCCCTCGATCCAATGCACCATCTTCTTGGCCATGCCGCGATCGTAGCGAAGCCTGACCTGCGGCTACACCCACAGCCCCCGCAGTTGCGCGGGCAGGTCGATGGGCAAGACGTCAATTCGCGGGGGCGGTGGGTGGCTTGCAGCGGCTGGCGCCAGGTGGTCGAAGCACGCTGCCACCTGCGGCGCGATGAACCGGCTCAAGCCGCCATAAACATGCCGGTCACCCAGGCGCGCCTGGGCCGACGGGTAAAAGCGCTGCGGCACGAGCAACTGCAAGTGCTGGCGCGCACGCGTCATGCCCACGTAGAGCAAGCGGCGCTCTTCCTCGATTTGCGCGCGCTGGCCGGTGGCCATGTCCGAAGGGATGCAGCCATCGACCACGTTCAGGATCGACACCGACTTCCATTCCTGGCCCTTGGCCGAATGCAGGGTCGACAGCACCAGGTAGTCTTCATCGAGTAAGGGCGCGCCGGCCCAATCACTGCTGGCTTCGGGCGGGTCGAGCGCCAGTTCGGTGAGAAAGCGCTCGCGGCTGCCAAAGCCGGCCGCCAGGTGCAGCAACTGGTGCAGGTCGGCCGCGCGCACGGCGGCGTCGTCATGCTTGCGTTGCAGTTGCGGCAGGTACCAGGCCAGGGTCTGGGCCAGATCGGCCGGCCAGGCTAACACTTCGTTGCACAGGCTGGCCATCAGCTCGGCAAAGGCCGGCCAATCGCGCTGCGCGGCGGGCGGTGGCTTGAAGGCCTGCATCGCCGCCAGCGGCCGCTGCGCTTGCGCCAACGCGGCCAGCAGCCGCCGCGCACTGGCCGCGCCGATGCCGGGCACCAATTGCAGCGCACGAAACCCGGCCAGTTCGTGGCGCAGGCTGTGACCAAATCGCAGCAGGGCAAGCAGGTCTTTCACGTGCGCGGCCTCCAGGAACTTCAGGCCACCGAACTTAACGAATGGAATGTGCCGGCGCGCCAGTTCCAGTTCGAGCGCCGCGCTGTGGCTGCCGGTGCGAAACAGCACCGCCTGGTCTTTCAGCGCCAGGCCTTGCTCGCGCTGGCTCAAAACCTGTTCGGCCACCCAGGTGGCCTGGGCCGCATCGTCCAGCACATGGACCAGGGCCGGACGTTGCGGTGAGGGCGTGTTCGTCCAGAGTTGCTTGGCATGGCGCTTGTGGGCCAAGGCGATGACGGCGTTCGATGCGTCAAGAATGGCCTGCGTGCTGCGGTAGTTGCGCTCCAGGGTGACGGTGCGGGCCGGCGGCGTGAAGCTGGCGGCAAAGTCCAGGATGTTGCGCACCTCGGCGCCGCGAAAGGCGTAGATCGCCTGGGCATCGTCGCCCACCACCATCAGCCCGGCGCCGCTGGGCTTGAGGCGCTGCACGATGGCCGCTTGCAGCCGGTTGGTGTCTTGGTACTCATCCACCAGCATGTGGCTGAAGCGCGCCGCGCACGCGCCGGCCAGCGCGGCGTCGCCCAAGGCCTGCCACCAGTACAGCAGCAGGTCGTCATAGTCGAGCAGGCCCTGGCGCTGCTTGGCTTGCATGTAGGCGGCGAACAGCTGCTTGAGTTCGGCTTCCCATTGCGCACACCAGGGAAACTGGCTGGCTAACGTTTCACTCAGGCTGGCCTGGCGGTTCAGCGTGTGGGAGTAGATCGCCACGCAGGTGTCCTTGAGCGGAAAGCGCTGGCCGCGTTCGGCGTAGCCGCCTTCCTGGCGCACCAGGGCCATCAGGTCTTCGGCGTCGCTGCGGTCGAGCACGGCAAACCGTTCGTTCAAGCCGACATGCGGTGCCCATTCACGCAACAACCGCGCGCCCACGCTGTGGAAGGTGCCGGCCCAGGCCAGTTTCGGCGGCGCTGCGGTGGCCGGCATCTGCAGCGCCTGGCGCAGCACCTGGCCACTGCGGCGCACCATTTCATGCGCCGCGCGGCGCGAAAAGGTGAGCAGCAAGATGCGCTGCGGGTCGGCGCCATCCAGCACCAGCCGCGCCACGCGGCAGGCCAGGGTCAGCGTCTTGCCGCTGCCCGCGCCGGCAATCACCAGCAGCGGCTGCTCACCGCGGTGGTTGACGGCGGCAAGCTGCTGCGCGTTCAGCGTGGCGAACGGGTCGAACGGGTCGAACGGGTCGAACGGGGCGGGCGGGGTGGAGCTGTGGCGCATGGCGCGCCAGTCTAAGCTGGATGTTCATCCAGCCCTGTGCATCCAACCCTGTTCATCCAACACCGGGCCGATTCAGGGCCGCACGGCGGGTGTTTCGATGCTCATGCCCGCGGCACGCTGCATCAGGTACAGCTCCAGCGCCACCCATTGCGGCGCATCGGCGGGCCAGGGCTCGGCGCGCACGCCGGTGAGGCAGTTGCGCAGCCGGCGCTGCAAGCCACCGAGCGACTGCCACTGCAGGCGGTAGATCGGGTAACCGTTGGGGTGACCTTGTGGGATCAGGCTGCCGCCCAAGCGCAGCCCGGCGCGTTCGTCGTGGCAGTGGGCGCAGGACAGATCGAGTTGCCCCAAACGTTGCTTGAACAGCGCCGCTCCCTGGGCCCGGGCTGCGGTCAGCCTTTCATCCTGCGGCGGCGCCACGGGCAGGCCGCGCGAGGCGTGGGTCACCGCCGCTTCGAGCGCCAACAGGTTGGCCGCGGCGTCGCCGGCCACGCCCTGGCGCTGGCTGCGGCATTGGGCAACACGCTGCGTCAGGGTGATCGGCCGCTGGCCGGCGGCATCGAATGCCGGGTAGCGCGCCGCCACGCCGCGCATGCTGATGGCGAGCTCACCATGGCAGCCGGCGCATGAGCCCGCCCGGCCGCCCGAAGGGCGAATACCGGAAGGCGCAGCCTGAAGGTCTTCCAATGAGCCCGCCCGGCCGCCCGAAGGGCGAATACCGGTAGGCGCAGCCTGAAGGTCTTCCAGTGAGCGCTGGGCCGTGCCCGCGGGCTGGGCCCACAAAGCCTGACCTTCCAGCACGCCGAGCATGCCGGGGTTGGCGGCGGCGTCGCGCTGCAGCGCCTGGATGGCCGGGCTCATGTCGTCAAAGCCCGAGCGGCGCGGGCCGTCGGCCGCGCCGGCACAGCAGGCGGCCAGCGCCAGGGCGGCGCAGGCACGCCGCTTCACGTCACCTCGATCGTTAAGGTCTCGGTCTGGTTGAAACCCTTGTCGCCGCTCCAGGTCAGGCGCAGCGTAGCGCTGGCCATGGCCGCCACGTGAAACGTCACATAAGGGTTGGCGGCGATGGCGGCATACAACTCGGCACTGAACACCAGCTCGTTGCCCCAGTGGCAAGTGAAGCGGCGGATCAGGTCCAGCGGCACTTGCTGGCCGACCGAATCAACGCGCAAACCGGTTTCCATCGGGTGGCCGATCAGCGCACGAATCTCGATGACTTCGCCGCGCCTGGCAGCTTGGGGGGCGGTGATGATCGCGCGGGCCATGTCAACTATTCGATGCAGGCAGCGAGCACGACCACCACTTCCACCGTGTGCGTGAAGCAAGTGCCGTCGTTCATGCGCGCCACCGCCAGCAACTGTTGGCTGGTGGCCAGGCGGATGCGCGTGGCCACCTTGGCCACGCCGTTGCGCGGGCTCAAGGAGAAGCGTGCCACGTCGCGCTGCGGGTTGCGCTGGTTGAACAGGGCGATTTCACGCACATGGTCGGCCGCGGTCATGGGGCTTTGCACGCTGACTGTGACCGGCACGACGTTGCCGTTGTCGATCAACGGCGCAATGTCCAGCAGCACCCGGCCTTCGCGCACCGGCGCGCCTTTGGCAAATTCACGCAGCACCCGTTCCAGTTCTTCGGGCAAGGCCAGGGCCGGGCGCACCACGGCCATGGCTGCCGCGCTGATGACGAGGTCGCGGCGTTTCATCGCGGCCTATTCGCGCAGCGTTGACAAGAAAGCCACCACGTCTTCAATCTGCTGCGCGCTCAGCAACGTTTGGCCGCGCCAGGCGCTGCCCACCTGGTTCAG
>JAYUQE010000173.1:0-13396 GCA_043756905.1 Burkholderiales bacterium
GCCCGCGGCGAAATCACCCGCCGATATTCTGCAGGTCCTTACCAGGCTTGAAGCGGATGGTGCGACCCGGCGGGATACGTACTTCCTTTCCCGTCCGCGGGTTACGGCCAATTCCCCGCTTCCGGGGCTTCACCTGGAACACGCCAAAGCCGCGCAGTTCGATCCGCTCGCCGCGCTGCATCGACAGCCGCATCGCATCGAACACGGCGTCCACCGCCACCTCGGCTTTCACCTTGGTGATGTCGGCCACCTTGGACACCTCGTTGACGATGTCAACTTTGATCATGCTTAGGCGCTCCTGGCTACTAATAACCACTATAGATAGAAACACTTACGCTGTCAATCCTGGTCCTAACTAGACATCTGCATGGCTTCAAAACGCGGCTCGGCGGCCCCTACTGTCGTGCTGGTCGGCCGTCCCAACGTCGGCAAGTCGACCCTGTTCAATGCCCTGACCAAAGCCGGCATCGCTGCCGAGAACTACCCGTTTTGCACCATCGAGCCCAACATCGGCGTGGTCGAGGTGCCCGACCCGCGGCTGGCGGCACTCAGCGCCATCGTCAAGCCCGAGCGCGTGGTGCCGGCCATCGTCGAGTTCGTCGACATCGCCGGCCTGGTGGCCGGTGCCAGCAAGGGCGAAGGCCTGGGCAACCAGTTCCTGAGCCACATCCGCGAAACCGACGCCATCGTCAATGTGGTGCGCTGTTTTGAAGACGACAACGTGATCCACGTGGCCGGCAAGGTGGACCCGATCTCCGACATCGAAGTCATCCAGACCGAGCTGTGCCTGGCCGACCTGAGCACGGTTGAAAAGGGCATCACGCGCTATTCGAAGGTGGCCAAGGCCGGGCAGGACAAGGAAGCGCAGCGGCTGGTGGATGTGCTGAAAAAGTGCGAGGCCGCGCTTGACCAGGGCCTGCCGGTGCGCAGCATTGCCTTCAGCAAGGAAGAGCTGGTGGTGCTCAAGCCGCTGTGCCTGATCACCGCCAAACCGGCCATGTATGTGGGCAACGTGGCCGAGGACGGTTTTGCCAACAACCCCCTGCTCGCCAAGCTGCAAGCGCATGCCGACAAGCACGCCGCACCGGTGGTGGCCATCTGCGCCAAGACCGAGGCCGAGCTGGCCGACATGAGCGACGAAGACCGCGCCCTGTTCCTGCACGAGATGGGGCAAGACGAACCCGGCCTGAACCGCCTGATCCGCTCGGCCTTCAAGCTGCTGGGCCTGCAAACCTATTTCACCGCCGGCGTGAAGGAAGTGCGGGCGTGGACCATCCACGTGGGCGACACCGGCCCGCAGGCCGCCGGGGTGATCCACACCGACTTCGAAAAAGGCTACATCCGCGCCCAGACCATCGCTTATGACGACTTCATCGCCTACAAGGGCGAACAAGGCGCCAAGGACGCCGGCAAGATGCGCGCCGAGGGCAAAGACTACGTGGTGCGCGACGGCGACGTGATGAACTTCTTGTTCAGCGGCTGACGCCAAAGTGGTGGGAGTTTGTTGTTGAGGCGCCTTCACGGCGAACCTTATCCATTCAAACAGAAGCTTCAAACAAGTCGGAAACCACTCATGCTGACATCACTGCGCATCCAGAACTTCAAAGCCTGGAAGGATACTGGGCCGATGCGGTTGGCTCCGCTGACTGTCATCTTCGGCACCAACAGTTCCGGCAAGTCCAGCCTCGGACACTTGCTGCTGGCACTCAAGCAAACCGTGCAGATGGCTGATCGCAAGCGCGCACTGCATTTGGGAGATGAGAACGCCTTGATCGACCTTGGCACGTTCGCCGACTGCCTATACGGCCACGATCTCCGGCGCACCTTGAAATTTACCCTGGGTTGGAACCTGCCTCGCACCATGGTGGTCTCCGACGCGCTAGGCCGCGGCAAATACAGTGGCAAAGAACTTGCGTTGTCGGCAAGGCTCAGCGCCGACGAAACCGGTCAACCGCAAACCATCGAAATTGCCTACACCCTCGGGCCAGATTCAGCGTCGGCACTGCGGGTCACTCATGGTCGCAACGCATCAGGGGGCACGCTGGCCAGCGAGCCACTTAAGCTGATCCATGCAGTTGGGCGCAAGTGGCCGGCAGAGCCGCCGGAAAAGTTCTACCGCTTTGCTGACCGTACCTTGTCGCGCTACCAGAACGCAGACTTCCTGGCCGAGTTTGCGCTGGAAACTGAGCGCGTGCTCGATGGCGTGTTTTATCTTGGCCCACTGCGCAGGCCGCCAAAGCGGGTATATCAATGGTCCGGTGACACACCGCGCGACGTCGGGCAACAGGGCGAGCACGCCATCGCCGCCCTGCTCGCTGCCGCTCAGCAAGGACGTGAACTCAATCGCGGCTACAGACGGCGCAAGCAGCGCTTCGATGCCTTCATTGCAGCCTGGCTGGTTGATCTGGGAGTGATCAACGCGTTTAAAGCCAAGCCTGTGGCCGAGGGCCGCAAGGAATATGAAGTGCTCATCAAGACGCATGCTGATGCGCCTGAGGTCAAGCTTACGGATGTGGGCTTCGGTGTTTCACAAGTCTTGCCGGCGTTGGTACAGGCGTTCTATGCGCCACGCGGTTCAACCATCTGGATGGAGCAGCCGGAAATCCATCTGCACCCGATGGCACAGTCGAATCTGGCAGATGCTTTCATCAGCGCGGTGCAATCGTACGAGGACGAGAACCCGCGCGGCACCCAACTGATCATCGAAACGCACTCAGAGCACTTCTTGACTCGGCTTCAACGCCGGGTCGCTGAAGGCACCATAAAACCCAACGACATTGCGGTGTACTTCGTCTCGCACGAGTCCGACGGCGCTCATGCGGAGACTCTGAAAATGGATCTGACAGGCGAAATCAGCAACTGGCCACCGAACTTCTTCGGTGATGAGATGGGCGATATTGCGGCACGCACGCTTGAGGCCATCAAACGCCGCGCTACAGCAAACAAGGCAGGTAGTTGATGGCAGCCGCAGTCATTGACACCAATGTGCTGCTGGTGGCCAACGGTAGTCATGTGGATGCGTCGCCAGCTTGCCAAGCTGAATGCGTGAATCGCTTGCTGGCACAGCAGCGAAACGGTGTCGTCGTCATCGACGACGGGTATCGGATCTTGTCGGAGTACCAGAATAAAACCAGCCCCAATCAGCCCAAAGGTGTGGGCGATGTATTCCTGAAATGGCTGCTGCAGAATCAGGCTAACGCAGGGCGTGTTCATCGCATTTCCATCACTGAGACAGAGCAGGACATGTACCGGGAGTTTCCTGACATCGCGCTGCAACCGGACTTCGACGCTTCCGACCGGAAATTCGCCGCAGTCGCTCATGCGCACATTGATCGGCCCCCGGTCTGGCAGGCCACAGATTGCAAGTGGCTGGATTGGTGGCGTGCACTGAAGGCGAAGGGCGTGAGGGTCGAATTTCTGTGTCCGGACGATGTTCGCAAAGTCTATCGAAAGAAGTATCCGCGCCGACCAATGCCCGAATTGCCAAATGCTTGAGCAATGTCCGAATTCTTCCGCTTCCCGCGCACTCCTCATCTGGTTTGGCTGAGCAAAGGCCAACCGCGTGACGACAAAGTGCTTACGCCCTTCGAGATGCAGGCATTGCTCGCTAACGAGGTGGCGGTCGAAGAGAAGGTGGACGGCGCGAACCTTGGATTTTCGCTTGCACCGAATGGCAGAATGCGCGTGCAAAACCGCGGCCAGTACCTCTGTCAGCCCTTTACAGGCCAGTTTTCTCGTCTCACGCCTTGGCTGGCCACACGTGTCGACGCGCTGACAGCTCTGCTCTCACAAAACCTGATGTTGTTCGGCGAATGGTGTGCCGCAAAACATTCCTTGAACTACGACCGCCTACCAGATTGGTTTGTGCTGTTCGACGTGTACGACCGTCGCATGCATCGCTTTTGGAGCACCCCAAGACGCGACGCACTGGCGGTGCCCACAGGACTGAGTTGCGTTCCGCAATTGGCTCATGGGCGAGTGTCACTGTCTCAACTCAAGGAATTGCTCGTTGCCACGCACAGCCGGTATCGACAAGGTCTATTGGAAGGTCTGGTGATCCGCTGCGAATCGACCGGTTGGTGTGAGTCGCGCGCGAAGCTGGTTCAAGCCGATTTCACGCAAGCTATCGATATCCATTGGCGCAAGCGAGCCATCGAATGGAACCACGTGCAGCCCTTGGAAACAACGGCCTGAATGAATCGCACTGCTCCAAGACACCATGATGCAGAACCCTTTCGCCAACTCTTGGTGGCGCATTATCTGGATGAGTGACTGGGATCAGGACTATGTCGACATGGATGTACCCGGCCACATCACTTTCGGTGACGGCCGATCCGGCAACTTTCAGTTCGGAATGGTTCAAGGGCAGATGGACTGCAAGCTCGACAAGCGGCAAAGTCAGCGATTCGATTTCACTTGAAGTGGCTTCGACGAAGGCGATGAACTGACGTTGAACTAACGGGCCGTGGACATGCCGAGATTGTGGATGGCGAGCTGTAGGGGCACCTATATGTCCACCTCGGTGACGATTCGGCATTCCGCGCCGCGATGCCACCAACTGCCGTGCGCAAGCCGGCGTACAAGCGCAAGCCTTGATGAGTCCATCTTGGCGCCAATGCCATTGCTCAGTGATCGAGTCCAAGAGATTGCAACGTTTCACGTCACCGGAGGCCTCATGACCAACAACTTCCCCGCCCCGCCCGCCCTGCTGCCCATGACCCAGGTGCGTTGCGACGTGGGCCCGGTGGTCAGCCTGGGCCCGGCCAAGCATGGCGAGCGGCGCTATGTATCCCTGCTGGGCGGCACGGTGAGTGGGCCTGAACTGAACGGTGAGATCGTGGCCGGTGGCGTCGATTGGCAAATCGCGCGCGCTGACGGCGTGCTCGACATCGAAGCGCATTACGTCATCCGCACGCCCGACGGCGCCTTGATCGAGGTGCAGAGCGACGGCATGCGCCACGGCCCGGCCGAGGTGCTGGCGCGGCTGGCGCGCGGCGAGCCGGCGCGGCGCGATGAATACTTCTTTCGCACCGTGGTGCGTTTCACCACCGGCGCGCCGGCCTGGTTGCACCTGAACAAGGTGCTGGCCCTGACGGTGGGTGAGCGCCAGGCGCAGCAGGTGTGCCTGGATTTTTATAGGGTCACTTGAAACGTTAGTTGTTGCGAACCTGGCCGTGCCCGCAAGGGGCACGGGCGCTTGCGTATGCAGTCTTCCTCAAACCTGTGGATGCGTGCGACACACCCCGAGCTTAGCCTGAACGTCTTCTCAACGCGATGGTCACGCCGTGGCCACGCAAACTTCAAGAGGACTGACATGGCTGACTTGGCAACCCGACTTGACCCACGCATTCTGGGCGTGGACCGCAACGACATCTTCATTCCGTTTCGTGAATGCACACCGAAGATTCTGGTCGTCACTGACGGTCTGAACTACGCGGTCGGGCAGCCTTTCGGGCTGTCGCAGTTCGTGTCTTCGCTCACCAGCGCCACCATCCACGGCATGACGCCCACGGTGGTGAAAGCCAGCCGCGGCGGCTCGCCCGGCGCCGACATCGCCAACTTCAACTTCACCGACGCCACGCGCGGCCTGGACATCAAGCGCTATGACGTGCTGTTCCTGTTCGGCATCTGGGCACAAGGCTTGTCTGACTTGCCTGAGGCCGAGCGCAACGTCATCGCCCGCTTCATGCAAGCCGGCGGCGGCGTGTTCGCCACGGGCGACCATGAAACGCTGGGCGCCTCGCTGTCCAGCGGCGTGCCGCGGGTGCGCGCCATGCGCAAATGGGTGGCGGCCGATACGCCGCCCAATGTGGCCAACACCACGCGGCATTCCACCAACTGGAGCGGCAGCAATGAAAGCGAAGAGTTTGCCGATCAGTCAGACGCCATCCCTCAGCGCCTGTACGTGAACTACCGCACCCTGGGCAACGGCATCTTCCAGCCCGACTTTGAACGCCTGGCCCACCCGGTGCTGCAACTGCCGGCGCCGCGCAAAGTTGTTGAAGTGTTTCCCGACCACCCGCACGAGGGCGAGTGCGTGATTCCGGCGGCGTTCAACACCAGCTTCAAGCTCGACGGCCAAGTGGTGCCCGAATGGCCCAACACCTTCTTCTTGCCGCCGCGCCCCGAACTGGCGGCGTATTCGATGTCGCATGGCGACGGCTTTGAGAACGGCAACCGCGACAAGTCGGGCCTGGTGCCCAAGTGCTTTGGCGCCATCGCCACCTACAACGGCCAGCGCGCCGGCGTGGGCCGGGTGGTCACCGATGCCACCTGGCACCACTTCGTGAACATCAACCTCGATGGCTCGGGCTCGGGCCTGAGCGCGCTGCGCCCGGGCGGCGTGGACAGCGACGAGATGACCCGTATTCGCCAGTACTACGTGAACCTGGCCACCTGGTTGATGCCGAAGAATGTGCGCCGCTGCTTGTTCGTTTTGCAAGCACTTGATGCGATGGCGCGCTTCCCGCTGTACGAAGAGCTGCAAGGCGCCGCAGCGCCGAAGTTCGATGCCGATGTGGCGCGCACCCTGGGCCGCAGCTTGCTCGCCGCCCTGCGCCAGGATCAACCCGCCTGGATAGCCGAGGCCTTGGCCGACGATGCGCTGACCGATGCGCTGGGCGAAAAGGCGCGTGCGCGGCTTGAAGAACCGGAGGTTCAAGCCACGCTGGGCGCCTTCACTGTCGATCTCGCGCATGCCGCGGTGGGCGGCATGCTGGCAAGCATGATTGGCGAGCTGAACGGCATGAAGTCGCTGAAGGAGATCAGGCCGCACGAAAGCTTCGTGAACGGTGCGGTCAAGGGCGCGGCGCATGGTGTGAATCTGGCGCTGGCGGCCCGGCGTGAACAAAACGCCAGGCTTGACAAGCTGTTGTCCAGCGAATTCAAGTAAGACCGTGGCTGTGAAAAGGGGCTCGCCGCGGCGAGCCCCTTTACATTGAGGAACCCCTAACTCATCAGACAAGGCACGCCGTGTTAACCCCAAACTTCAGCCGCCGTTTCCACCACCAGCCGCAGTTTGCTGCGCTGGTCTTCCACGGCGATGTTATTGCCGTGCACGGTGCTTGAAAAACCGCACTGCGGGCTCAGGCACAGTTGGTCGAGCGGGGCGTAACGGGCGGCTTCGTCGATGCGGCGCTTCAGCACGTCTTTGCTTTCGAGCTGGCCGAACTTGGTGGTCACCAGGCCCAGCACCACGGTCTTGCCCTTGCTCAGGTAGCGCAAGGGGCGGAAGTCGCCGGAACGCTCGTCGTCATATTCCAGGAAGAACGCGTCGAGCTTCATTTCCGACAACAGCGCCTCGGCCACCGGCTCGTAGTTGCCCGCTGCGGCGTGCGTGCTTTTGAAGTTGCCGCGGCACAGGTGCATGGCGAGCTGCATGCCCGCGGGCTTGCGCGCCACCACCTTGTTGATGAAACCGGCGTAGCGGTGCGGCAGCTCGTTGGGGTCGTCACCGCGCTGGCGCGCGGCTTCGCGCATCTTCTCGTCGCACAGGTAGGCCATGTTGGTGTCGTCCATCTGCACATAGCGGCAGCCGGCGTCGAACAGGCTCTGCAACTCGTCGCCATAGGCCTTGGCCACGTCGTCGTAGAACACCGGGTCGAGCTCGGGGTAAGCGGCCTTGCTGATGCCCGCGCGGCCGCCGCGAAAGTGCAGCATGGTGGGGCTGGGGATGGTGACCTTGGGCGTCAAGCCGTCTTTGCCCAATGCCGTGACCTGGCTCTTCAAATAGTTGAAGTCGGCGAGTTGAATGTTCTTGTCATGGCGCACCTTGCCGGTGACGAGGATGGCCGGCGGGGCCAGTTCCTCGCTGCCATCGGGCCGTTTCACGATGACCGGGATGTCGGTCTTCACGCCGCCCAACTGCTCCAGGAAGTCGAGGTGGAAATAGGTGCGGCGGACTTCACCGTCGGTGATGCTGTGCAAGCCCACGTCTTGCTGGAACTTGACGATCTCGGTGATGGCGCGATCTTCCACCAAGCGCAGTTGCTCGGGCGTGATCTCGCCGCGCGCCTTTTGCTCGCGCGCTTCAAGCAAGTACTTCGGACGCAGGAAGCTGCCAACGTGGTCGGCGCGGAACGGGGGCGTGGTGCGTGTGGTCATGGTCAACGGGCAGTGAGTGTGAGGGTCTTGGATCAGAGGTCGAGCACCAGGCGTGGTGATTTCGAACGCGAGCAGCAAGGCGTGAATTGATCGTTGGCGGCCTGTTCTTCGGGCATCAGGAACTGGTCGCGGTGGTCGGGCGTGCCTTCGAGCACGCGCGTCAGGCAGGTGCCACAGATGCCCTGCTCGCATGAACAAGGCAAGTCCACGCCGGCATCTTGCAAGGCATGCAGCACCGACTTGTCGGCCGGCACGGCGATGATGCGGCCGCCCCGGCCGAGCTGCACTTCAAAGGCTTGTTCAGTGGTCATGTTCAACAGGTTCAAGAGGTTCAGGAAGATGTGGTTTCAGCGGCGATCATCCGGTCGATCACCTTGCGCGCCTGCACGCCGCCGGCGTCGATGTTGAGCTTGAGCAGCGCGCGCTGCGGCCACTGCAGCAAGTTGGCCTGCTGGCGTTCGAGCAGCTCAAGATCTTCGGCAAAGATCTTGGCCTGGCCGTCGCGGATCTGCGCCGTCAGGCCCTTGTCTTCGGGGCGGAAGTTACGCGCCATGCCCCAGAAGTACCAGATCGAGGTGTCGCTTTCCGGCGTGATGAAGTCGACCACGATGCTCGACGCCTTCTTGTCCAGCGGCGCGTCATGGCCGCCATGCCCGGCCAGCGCCACGCCGACTTCGATCATCACATGGCTGGGCGGCGTGAAGCGGCAGACCTGCCAGCGGTCCACCAACTGGTCATCGGGCAAATGGTTGCCGCGCAGGGCCATCTTCCAGAACGGCGGCGCCTCGATGCCGCTCATGAAGCGGCTGGTGATGACCTCGTCGCCCTCGACCCGCGTGCTGCTCGGTGTTTCGTCGATTTCCTTTTGCCCGATGCTGCTGGCGTGGACATAGGTTTCGTGCGTCAGGTCCATCAGGTTGTCGATCATCAGCCGGTAGTCGCAGCCGACGTGATACAGCCCGCCGCCATAGGCCCACTGTGGGTTGCCGGCCCAGTGCAGCTGCGGCAACAGCGCGGCATCGGCCTGTTCCTGCGGCCCCAGCCAGATCCAGACGAATCCAAACTTCTCGATAAGTGGGAATTTTCGGATCGCCGGAAAGCCTTGCACCCGCTGCCCCGGCATGGCCAGGGCCTTGCCCTCACAGCCCATTTCCAGGCCGTGGTAGCCGCACACCAGTCTGCCTTCCACCACCTTGCCCAGCGACAGCGGCGCGCCCCGATGCGGGCAAAAATCTTCCAGCGCGCAAGCCGCGCCGTCGGCGCCACGGTACAGCACCACGCGCTGCCCGCCGAGCATGCGGCCCAAGGGCTTGTCGTCAATCTCCTGCGGCATGCAGGCCACGTACCAGGCGTTGCGGGGGAACATGGTGTGAGGTGCTGTGGGCGCTATGTCTATCGGGCGCAAGTATGGTGCAAACGGCTGGCCAAACGAACGCATCAGTCACACCCAGCGCTCAGGTACGACCCCACCACAAACCCAACAACGATTGCCGTTTGCCATGGGCACGGAGCAACTGCCAAGTTTCATTCGCGACCACTACGAAGTCCATGAATGGAAGCATGCCTGCGCCATCCTCAACCAGGACTTCCCTGCCGAGTGGGTTGACATTTGCGAGGTCTTGACCGCGTTCCGACTTCGGCGCGACTGGATCGATGTAGGCGGCTTGCGCAAATCCAAGGTCTCGGCGGCCATTGACGGCGCGTTTCATTCGCGCGGCTGGCACGAGAAGAAGTTCGCAACGGAAATCTTGGTTGACGGCGTGGCCAGCCAGTCGCCCACGCATGCCATCGACTGCTTCAAGAGCCGGGTCGCACTCGAGATTGAGTGGAACAACAAGGATCCGTTTTATGACCGCGACCTCAACAACTTCCGTCTGCTGTTCGAGCTTCGTGCCGTAAGCGTGGGCGTCATCGTGACCAGGTGTGACGCGCTCCAGACCATCTTCGACGGCTTGGGTCGCGGCGCCAGCTACGGCTCATCCACCACGCACATGAGCAAGCTGCTGCCGCGAGTTCGCGGCGGTGGCGGCGGTGGCTGTCCGTTGCTGGTTCTGGGTATTTCGCCAAAGCTCTACCTTGGCGCTTGACAAGCCACAGCGCATTTGGCACTGTATGCATATCCATATCGCAAACTGTTCACCGCCATGAATTCTTCGCCGTCCACAGCCTCGAACAACTTGCTCGAATATGTCGGCAAGCGCCGTTTTCACACCATCCTGGCCGACCCGCCATGGCAGTTCCAGAACCGAACCGGAGAGGTCGCACCAGAACACCGGCGCCTGGCGCGTTACGCCACCATGGGCTTGAGCGATCTCATGGCGTTGCCGGTTCAAGCTACCGTTGAAGAAACGGCGCATTTGTACCTGTAGGTGCCCAACGCCTTGCTGCTTGAAGGCATTCAGGTCTTGCAGGCCTGGGGTTTCCAGTACAAGACAAACTTGGTGTGGCACAAGGTGCGCAAAGACGGCGGGCCTGATGGTCGCGGTGTGGGGTTCTACTTCCGCAACGTTACCGAACTGGTCTTGTTCGGCGTCAAAGGCAAGAACGCCAGAACACTTGCGCCAGGCCGCAGTCAGGTCAACTTTCTGGCCACGCGCAAACGCGAGCACTCGCGCAAACCCGACGAGATGTATTCGCTCATCGAGTCATGCAGCCCCGGCCCTTACCTTGAACTCTTTGCACGCGGCACCCGCCCGCGTTGGGCCGTTTGGGGCAACCAGGCCAATGAAGACTATCAGCCAACCTGGGACACCTACAGCAACCACTCACAAGCTTCGCGTCCGCCAACCATGGCCGAGGAAGTGGACGCGCAATTGCCGCTGCTAACCTTCTAACGTTCGAATTGATCCGATCGCGAGGTTGGGTCGCAATGGGCTATCGCCTATGCGGCATGCAGCTTGACCGCCCAGTACACGGCGATGGCCATTTGCAGCGCAAAGGCCAGGAATCTGGCGGTGACTGCGGCAGATGAGGCGGACACCAGGTGGATGGTGAACTGAACGATTCGGGCACCCAGGAGCACGTAGGCCAGCGGATCGGTCAGGCCAGACTTTCCGGCCACCACCGCCACCAGCATGACGCCGCCAAAAGTGGGCAACCCTTCCAGGCAGTTGGCGTGAGCGCGGGCCAGGCGTTGCATGAACGGCGAGAGATTCGAGTTCTCAGGATTGAAGCCGTTGGCCGGCACGGCCCCGGTAACAACCAGCCTTGACCGCATGATCTCCATGAGCACGAGCAGGAACAGGGCCCAACAGATGAAGCCGAGAAGCGCCAGCAGCGTCGGTGACATGGGTTTGATGATTCCCGTCATGTCAGGCGCGGCGATGGCTGTGAGCGTGCTTCATGCGGCGCAATGCGCCTTCGTCAGCGGCAAGCAAAACTCGAAGCCAGCTTGCTGTCGCCGCCCGCGTACTGCGTGGTCAGCGGGTACGGGCACAGCGGGCGCTCCAGGCCCGGGCGCACTGTGCTGCCGCGCGCCATCACCTGCTGCGGCGCCACGCCTTCTTCCACCCAGCGGGTGATGGCGGCCAGGCCGTCGAAGGCGTCGGTGGCGGGGCCGCCCGAGCAATGCGTCATGCCCGGGATGATGAAGCTGCGCGCCAGAGCGGCCGCCTTGGCCGCGCCGTGTTCGGCATTCAGGCGGCGCTGGTAGTCCATGGTTTCAAAGGCAGAGAAGATCGGGTCGGCCGCGCCGTGGAAGAACAGCAGCTTGCCGCCGCGCTTGGCAAAACCTTCGAGCTTCACATCGTCAGCCGTGTCGTACACGCGGTGAAAGGCCTGCATGCGCTGCGGGTCGCGCTCGAAGTTGAAGTTCAGCGTGCTCAGAGTTGAGTCTGGCGGGGTGACGAATTCATAGCCCAGCGCACCGGCCATCAGCGTCACATGGCGGGCGTTCGGTGCGCCTTGCGTGGCCGTGCCCAGCGTCCAGGCGCGCCAGCCTGGGTCGGCCATGCCCGGGTCCCAGGGCCAGCCAAAGTACAACGCGCCGCGTGAATTGCGCGGCCCGGCCATCACGGCATCGAGCGCCTTGGCCTGCGCTTCACTGAGGCAGCCTTCGGTCGAGCTGGGGCATTGCAGGGCGTGCACATTGATGCTGCACGTGGTGTCGTTCACCAGGCCGTCTTCCAGGCCGTCTTTGGCGTCGCAGCGGTCGACAATTTCTTGCGCCACACGCTTGAGCTGCGTGTCGCTCAAGGCCTGCGCCAGAACCGGCCTGCCGTCGCTGCCTTTGGGCGCGACTTCCATGAAACGTTGCACCGTCCAGGCCGCGGCCATGGTGGCGCCTTCCGAGACGCGCATCGCCGGCGCCACGGCCACCACGCCGTCGAACATGTCGGGGAAGCGCTGCGTGAACATCATGCCCTGGCGCCCGCCGCCCGAGCAGCCGACGAAATAGCTGCGGTCGGCCGGCCGGCCGTAATAGCTGGCCAGCAAGGACTTGGCCGTGGCCGCGGTGCGGCCGTGCGCGCGGTAGGCGTGCTCAATGCGGGCCTGCGGGTCGAGGCCGAATTCGGGCCCGGGTGACTGGTGGCCGGCGTCGGTGGAAACGGCCGCATAGCCGCGCGCCAGGCCGTGGTCGGCCCAACCCAGGGCGCCGGTGTTGCGGCCCACGGCGTTGTTCAGCACGCCGTCGTTGCCGCCGCCACCCTGGTAGACCAGGCGGCCGCTGAAGGCGCTGGGCAGGCGCAACTCAAAGCCGGTGTAGTAGGGCTTGGTGTCGGCGCCGGTGCGTTCGTCGATGCGCCCGCGCACCAGGCAATGCTCGGGCAGCGGTTCGCCCACCTCGCGGTTGCTGCCGGGCTCGCGCGCGCGCTGGCTGCCCGCAGCCACCACGGTGGCCTCGGTGATGCGCACATTGCTCAAGGCGCTGTGGCTGGCCAGGGCGGCGCAGGCCTTGGCGGCGTCGGCCACCTGGCTGGGCTTGGGCGCCGTGCTGGGGCTGAACAGCTTGGGCAGGTTGGTCAAGCTGGGCAGAGTGGGCATGGGGCCACAAGCGCTGAGGGCGGCCAAGGCCACGGTCAGGGGCAAGAAACGCAAGATGTTCATCAATGTTCCTTGGTCAGCTTCAGCTCAAACCCAGCAGGCGCTTGGCGTTTTCTTTCAGGATCAGCGGCTTGACCTTGTCTTTGAAGCCGGCTTCGTCAAAATCCTTCATCCAGCGCTCGGGCGTGATCAGCGGGTAGTCGCTGCCGAAAAGCATGCGGTCCTTGAGCAAGGTGTTGGCGTACTGGATGAGCTGCGGCGGAAAGTACTTCGGGCTCCAGCCCGACAAGTCAATCCAAACGTTAGGCTT
>JAYUQE010000174.1:0-4617 GCA_043756905.1 Burkholderiales bacterium
CTTCGCGCGCCTTCCGGCAGGCAGGCCGGAAGGCCTTCGCAGGCGAGAAACAGTCCGCAGGGACTGTTTCTCGTCCGGGCTCAGCCCCCTCAAGGGGGCCGAGGCCCGCGGCTCCAAGCCGACCTGCGTCGGCTTGGACTGGCCGAGGAATGGCCGCGTCTCGCGGTCATGCGGCCTGCAAGGCACGCCAGCGGCCCGGCAGAGCCGGTTCCGCGGCGTTCGCTTGGTTCGAGCTGTTTCACTCGTCATGGGTCGCGCGAAGTGTGGTCGAGCATCTGCCATGACCGCATCACTCTATTCGCCCCAGTGGTACCGCGTGGCCCGCGTGCGCCCGCTGCTCAGCCCGCAGGTGCGCGTGCAGCGCCAGCATTGGCGCGATCAACGCTGGTACGTGCTCAGCGACGAAGCCAGCGGCCGCCACCACCGCATCAATGAAGCCGCCTACCAGTTCGTTGGCCGCTGCGACGGCGAGCGCAGCGTGCATGAGGTCTGGGCCGCGCTGCTGGAGCAAGTACCCGAGCAGGCGCCGACGCAAGACGAGGTGCTGCAACTGTTGGCGCAACTGGGCGAGCTGGGGCTGATGCAGACCGACCTGCCGGGCGACACGCAGGCCCAGGCGCAAGGCCATGCGCAGCGCCAGCGTGCACGCAAGCGAGCCATGCTCAACCCGTTTTCGTTCCGCTTGCCGCTGTTCGACCCGCACGCCCTGCTCAAGCGCCACGACCGCCTGGCCAAGGCGCTGTTCAGCCCGTTGGCCGCCGCGCTGTGGTTGCTCGGCGTGGCCAGCGCCGCACTGCTGGCCGCGCTGGAGGCGCCGGCCCTGGCCAGCCACAGTGCGCAGGCCTTCAGCGGCACGCGCAGCCTGCTGCTGGTGTGGCTGTGCTACCCGCTGCTCAAGACCGTACACGAGGCCGCCCACGCCCTGGCCGTGCAACGCTATGGCGGCGAAGTGCATGAGGCCGGCGTGGGCTTGATGTTCCTGGTGCCCGCCCCTTATGTGGATGCCTCGGCCGCCAGCGCCATGACCCAGCGCGTCAACCGCGCCGTGGTCGGCGCCGCCGGCGTGGCCGCCGAGCTGGCCGTGGCCGCCGCGGGCCTGCTGCTGTGGTGGCTCACGCAACCCGGCTGGGTGCATGACGCGGGTTTCGTGCTCGCCGCCATCGGTCTGGGCTCGACGCTGCTGTTCAACGGCAACCCCCTGCTGCGCTTCGACGCCTATTTCGTGCTGTGCGACCTGTTCGAGCTGCCCAACCTGGCCAGCCGCAGCGCGGGCTGGTGGAGCGCCCTGCTCGGCCGGCGCCTGCTCGGCGCTCGCACCGAAGTGCCGGCCCATGCGCGCAGCGAACGCAAGTGGCTCATTGCCTATGCGCCGCTGTCGCTGCTGTGGCGGGTGGGCCTGTCGGTGGCGGTGGTGTTGTGGCTGGGTGGGCAATGGCTGCTGGTGGGCGTGGCCGCACTGGCCTACGTGCTGTTCACCGTGCTGCTCAAACCGCTCTCAAGCTGGGCACGCCAGGCGCTCGACGCCGCCCAACCTGGGCGTGAACAGGCCCGTGTGCGCGCCCGCCTGGGCACCGCGCTGGCCGTGCTGGCGCTGTTGCTGTTCGTGTTGCCGGTGCCGTATTCAACCGTCGCCCCGGCGGTGGTCTGGTTGCCCGAGAAGGCCCTGGCCCGCCCCGAGGTGGAAGGCTTTGTCGCCGAGCTGCCGCTGCCCGACGGTGCCCAGGTCAAGGTGGGCGACCTGCTGGTGCGCCTGGTCAACCCCGAGCTGGTGGCCGCGCGCGAGCAACTCGCCAGCCGGCTCGAAGGCCTGAAGGTCGAGCATTACCAGGTCTTGATGCGCGACCCGAATGCGGCGCAAAACCTGGCGCTCGACCTGGAGCGCACCCAGGCCGAGCTGCTGCGCGCGCAAACGCGCCTGGCGCAGCTCGACGTGCATGCGCAAACCCACGGCACCCTGGTCATGCCGCGCCAGGCCGACTGGCAGGGGGCCTTCGTGCGCCAGGGCCAGACCCTGGGCCATGTGCTGGGCGCAGAGAACTTGCGTGTGCGCGCCGCGGTGGCGCAGGCCGATGCACACCTGATCCGCCAGCGCGTGCACGGTGCTCAGGTGCGCCTGGCCGATGCGCCGCAGCACCGCCATGCCGCCACCCTGGTCCACGACACCCCGGCGGCCACACGCGACCTGCCCAGCGCAGCGCTGGCCGACGTGGGCGGCGGCCCCTATGCCAGCGACCCGGCAGAGAAGGCCGGCACGAGAAGCCTGGAGCCGGTATTTCTGTTCGACCTGAGCCTGGCCGCCAACCCCGCCTTGCATGTGGGCACGCGCGCCTGGGTGCGCTTCGAGCACGGCCACGAAGCCCTGGCCGTGCAGGGCTACCGGCGCGCCGCGCAACTGTTCCTGCAACACTTTTCACCGTCTGGCTGAATGACCACACATTGGCTTCCCATGCCCGGCCTTCTTTGGGGTGCCTACCCGCAAAGAAGGCCGCCGCGCCAGCACCTGGCGCAGCGTTGCAATGCCGCTCTGCGCTGGGCAATGGACCTGGCGCTCGATGCCCTGCCCGGCATGCAGGCGCGCAGCGATGCTGCCTGGCTGGCCGCCCTGCGCGCCGACATGCAGGCCTTGCGTGCGACGCCGCTGCTTGATAGCGCGGCCACACTGCGCTCAACCTTCCTGCGCGAAGGGCTGCGCGCGGCCACGCTGCGCCGTGCCCTGGCACTGGCCAGCCTTGCCGCCGAGCGCGAACTCGGCCTGACGCCCTTTGATGGCCAGTTGCTCGCCGCGCGCACCGTGCTCGACAACCGCTTGGCCGAAATGGCCACCGGTGAAGGCAAGACCCTGGCCGTGGCCCTGGCCGCGGCCACCGGCGCGCTGGCCGGCATGCCGGTGCATGTGATCACCGCCAACGACTACCTGGTGGCGCGCGACGCCGCCGCCCTGGCGCCGCTGTACCAGGCCCTGGGCCTGGGCGTCGGCTGCGTGGTGCAGGCCGATGCACCCGCGGCGCGCGCGCCGGCCTATGCCTGCCACATCACCTACGTGACGGCCAAGGAACTGGTGTTTGACTACCTGCGCGACGGCCTGGCCCAGGCGGGTGATGCGGCGCGGCGTGCGCCCACGCTGCTGCGCGGGTTGTGCCTGGCCATCATCGACGAGGCCGACGCGATCCTGATCGACGAAGCCTGCGTGCCCCTGATCCTTTCAGCGCCATCGCCGCAGGCCGAGCCCACCGAGCATGCGCAGCAATCGCTGCAACTGGCCGGCCGGCTGCACGAAGGCTGGCATTTCAAACTCAGCCCCGACGCGCTGGATGCGCGGCTCACCAGCGCCGGGCAGCAGTGGCTGGAAGAGGAAGCGCGGGCCCTGCCGCGCCTGTGGCGCAACCGCGTGCAGCGCGAGCATGCCGTGAGCATGGCCCTGGTGGCGTTGCACCTGCTGCAGCGCCAGCGCCATTACGTCGTGCGCGCAGGCAAGGTGCAGATCGTTGACGCCGCCACCGGCCGCGTGGCCGTGGGCCGGGCTTGGTCGCAAGGCCTGCAACAACTGGTGGAGCTGAAGGAAGGCTGCGCCACCACGCCGGGCCTGGTGACGCTGGCGCAGATCAGCTACCAGCGTTTCTTTCCGCGCTACCACCGCCTGGGTGGCTTGAGTGGAACGTTAAGCGAGGCGCGCGGCGAGCTGCTGCACACCTATGGTCTTTCGGTGCGGCGCATCGCGCTGCGCAAGGCTGATTGCCGCAGTGTGCTGCCTGAACGCCTGTTTGCCAGCCACGCCCAGATGTGGCCCGCGGTGGCGCACAGCGTGGCCGCGCTGCATGCGCTGGGCCGCCCGGTGCTGGTGGCCACCGATTCGGTGGCGGAAACCGAAACCGCGGCGCGCTCGCTGGCCGCGCTGGGCCTGCCGCACCGCGTGCTGCATGCCGCCGACGACGCCGAAGAAGCCCAGACCGTGGCCCTGGCCGGGCAGCGCGGGGCCATCACTGTTACCACTAACATGGCCGGGCGCGGCACCGACATCATGCTGGGCGAAGGCGTGGCACAAGCCGGCGGCCTGCACCTCATTTGCTGCCAGCACAACGCCAGCGCGCGCATCGACCGCCAGCTCGCCGGGCGCGCTGCGCGCCAGGGCGACCCGGGCTCGGTGCAGGTCTGCCTGTCGCTGCAAAGCCACTTGCTCGCGCCCGGGCTGCACCCAGCCGCGCGTGCCGTGCTGGCCCGCACGGCGGCGCACTGGCCGGCTTGGGCGGTGCGCGCCCTGCGCCGCGCGCCGCAACGCCAACGCGAAGCCGCCGACGCCCTGCAACGCAAACGCCTGGCTGAACAGGACGAACGGCTGGCGCGCCAGCTTGCCTTCTGCGGCGCCGCAAACTGAGCCTAGAAACGGCAGTTGACCGCTTACCTCCGCTGACAACATCGCATGACCACTGGCCTTTGTGACCACGACAAACTTCACCTCTTGGGTGACAGCGCTACACGCCCGATCGAGCCGCGCTGCGGCACGCTGGCGGCGTTGCTCCTCCTAGGAGGCTGTCGGGCTTTGGGTCGGGCCCGCGTTGGGTCTGCAAAGGGGCTCAGCCTAGGCGCAAAACGCAGCTGTGCCGGGCGGCACAGCGAGGC
>JAYUQE010000175.1:0-13348 GCA_043756905.1 Burkholderiales bacterium
CTGTGCGGCTTGCCGTGTACCGCGGTGCCCCTGGGCTTGAGCGCCGAAGGCCTGCCTGTTGGCGCGCAAATCGCCGGCCCCGTGTTTGCAGACCCTGAAGTGCTGCGTTTTGCGCGCTGGCTCGAAACCGAATTCCGCGGCTTCGTGCCGCCACCCTTGGCAACAAGATGAACCGTGAAAATCTGAAGCGCGACAACGCGCAATACCTGTGGCACCCCATGGCCCACCCGCGCGCCATGCGCGAGCAGCGGCCCGACATCATCGCCCGCGGTGAAGGCTGCTGGGTGTGGGACGTGGACGGCCACAAGCTGCTCGACGGCGTGGCCGGCCTGTGGAGCAGCAACCTGGGCCACAGTTGCCGGCCGGTGCGCGACGCCATCGTGGCGCAGTTGGACGAGCTGCCCTTCTTCAACACCTTTCGCGGCACCACGCACCCGCGCGCCATCGAGCTTTCCACGCAACTGGTTGAACTGATGCGGCCCGACGGCGTGGCCGCCGTGATGTTCAGCAACGGCGGCTCGGACGCGGTGGAAAGCGCCTTGAAGGTTGCGCGCCAGTTCCACAAGCTGCGCGGCGAAAAAGACCGCACCAAGTTCATCGCCCTGAAGCAGGGCTACCACGGTGTTCACTTCGGCGGTACCAGCCTGAACGGCAACACCAACTTTCGCCGCTCATACGAACCGTTAATGCCGGGTTGCTTTCACATCGATTCGCCCTGGCTGTATCGCAACGCCTACACGCAGGATGCCGATGAACTGGGCCGCATCGTGGCGGCACAGCTTGAGCGCGAGATCATCTTCCAGGGCCCCGACACCGTGGCCGCCTTCATCGCCGAGCCCATTCAGGGCGCGGGCGGCGTCATCGTGCCCCCAAGCAACTTCTGGCCCTTGGTGCGCGAGGTGTGCACGCGCCACGGCGTGCTGTTGATTGCCGATGAAGTGGTGACCGGTTTTGGCCGCAGCGGCCACATGTTCGGCACCCGGCTGTGGGGCGTGCAGGCTGACCTGTGGTGCCTGGCCAAGGGCATTTCTTCGGGCTATGTGCCGCTGGGTGCCACGGCCATCTCGGCCAAGGTGGCGCAGGTGTTTGACGACGATGCCACCGGCGCGGCGCAGGTCAGCCACGGCTACACCTACAGCGCGCACCCGGTGGCAGCGGCCGCGGCGATCGCCACGCTGAAGGTCTTGTACGAGCAGGACATTCCTGCGCACGTGGCGCGTGTCAGCCTGGCCTTCCAGCAGCGCCTGCGCGGCCTGGTGCAGCGCCACGCCTTCGTGGGCGATGTGCGCGGCCATGGGCTGATGCTGGGCATTGAGATGGTGGCTGACAAGGCCACGCGCGCGCCGCTGCCTAAGACCAGCGACCTGCCGGCGCGCCTGGCCCGCGCGGCGTACCGGCGCGGGCTGATGATTCGCGTCTCGGGCAGCAACGCCATTCTTTCGCCGCCGCTGGTGATCACGCCGGCCGAGCTTGAGTTTTTGTGCGATGCGTTGGAAGGTGCGTTTGAGGATGTAGCGGCGGGGCAATGAAGGGTGCTTTCACGGAACGATAAGTTGCTATCATCTTCAAGGTGAACAGCAAGCATCGAAGAACGCTTGAAGCCGTTCTGGCCGAGCCCGCGAACGGCAACATCGAATGGGGTCGAATCGAGTCACTCCTGGCCGGTCTGGGTTGCCGTGTGATCGAGGGCGCGGGGTCGTCGGTCACGTTTGAATGGCAGGGCCGCAAGGCCAGTTTTCATCGGCCCCACCCGGGCAAGGAAGCGCTGCGCTATCGGGTCAAAGCGGTGCGTGAATTTCTGCAACGCATGGAGATCAAGCCGTGAGCAACACAATGGTCTACAACGGCTACACCGCCAGCATGGTGTTTGACGCCCACGACAAGATCATCGTCGGGCGGGTGCTCGATGTCGACGACATCATCACCTTTCATGGCGAATCAGTGGCTGAGTTTGAAGCCCACTTCCATGCGGTGGTTGACGACTACATCACTGCCTGCGCGGGTCTGGGAGCGGCGCCTGAAAAGCCAGCCAGCGGCAAGCTGATGCTGCGTGTGGCACCCAGCGTGCATGCCGCAGCAGTCAAAGCCGCTGCGCGCAGCGGCGTGAGCCTGAACAAGTGGGCAGAACAGGCCTTGCAGGCTGCCAGCCGAAAGCTTGGCCCGGGCCGGCCTGCTCGCCCTTCTACCCGGGCCTGAAGGCCAGGGGACCGCAAGGCCGGGAACATGGTCACGCCGCTCACCATCCTGCTCATCGGCACGGCAGATACCAAGAGCGACGAGCTGGGCTTTCTGCGCGAACGTCTGCTTGAGCAAGGTGCTGCGGTGTTGTTGATGGATGTGGGCGTGCTGGCCGCAGGCCATGCAGCCGTAGACATCAGCCACGACGCTGTCGCCGCTGCGGCCGGCAGCAGCTTGCAAGAAGTCATTGACGGCGGCAGCGAGAACACCGCCATGACGATCATGGCCCGCGGTGCCGCCACGCTGGCCACGCAGTTGCACGCGCAGGGCCGCATTCACGGCCTGCTCGCTTTGGGCGGCAGCCTGGGCACGGATTTGGCGCTTGATGTGGCCGCGGCGCTGCCGCTGGGCGTGCCGAAAGTCATCGTCTCCACCATCGCCCATTCGCACCTGATTGCGCCTGAACGCATCACGCCCGACTTGATCATGTTGCTGTGGGCCGGCGGCCTGTACGGCTTGAACAGCTTGTGCCGCTCAACCCTGGCGTTAGGCGCCGGTGCCGTGGTGGGCGCGGCGCGTGCGGCACGGCCGCCGCAGCCTGGCAAGCCGCTGGTGGGCATCACCTCGCTGGGCAGCAGTTGCCTGGCCTACATGAGCACGCTCAAGCCGGCACTCGAAGCGCGTGGCTACGAGGTGGCGGTGTTCCACACCACCGGCATGGGCGGGCGCGCGTTCGAGGCGCTGGCCGCGGCCGGGCGCTTTTGCGCGGTGTTTGATTTCAGCCTGCAAGAGCTGGCCAACCATGTGGGCGGCTCGGTGGTCACGGCCGGGGCGGGGCGGCTCACCGGCGCCGGCGCCAGCGCCACGCCGCAGTTGGTGGCGCCGGGTGCGGTGGATATGGTGGACTTCCCGGCCTGGGCGCCCACGCCGGCCGCGCTGGCTAACCGGCCGGTGCATGTGCACAACCGGCTCATCGCATCGGCCACCTCGGCGCCGCCGCTGCGGCGGTTGATTGCACAAGAGATTGGCGCGCGGCTGGCTCAAGCCAAAGGGCCCACCTGCCTGCTGCTGCCGCTGCGAGGTGTGGAGCAGTGGGATCGGCCGGGTGAGCCGCTGCACGACGCCGAAGGCTTGAATGCCTTCCTGAGCGCTATGCATGCCGCCGTGCCGGCTAACGTGACATGCATTGAGCTGGATGCGCACATCAACGACGCCGCGTTTTGTGCCGCGGCACTGAAAGTGTTTGACCATTGGGTGGCCCAAGGCCTGGTCACCCAAGGCAAGGCGTGAAGCAAGCCCTGATCCTTGACTTCGGCGGCGTCATCAGCCGCACGCTGTTTGAAACCCATGCGCAAACCGAAGCGGCGCTGGGCTTGCCAAACGGCACGCTCACCTGGCGCGGCCCGTTTTGCACCCTGCCCGCATCACACCCGGCAAGCGATGCGTTATGGCGCGCCATGCAAGCGGGTGAGTTGAGCGAGCGCGACTATTGGCTCACGCGCAGCCGCGAAGTGGGCCGGCTGTTGGGCGAAGACTGGGCCGACATGCAAACCCTGGTGCAACGGGCGCGTTCTAACGATCCAGAAAACGTTCTTCGCCCCGAGACCCTGGCCTTGATGATGGATGCGCGCGCCGCCGGCATTCGCCTGGCGATTCTGTCGAACGAGCTCGACCTGTTCTATGGCCGCGCCCTGCGCCAGCGCCTGACGGTGCTGCGCGAGGTGGAAGTGATTGTTGACGCCACCTACACCGGCATCCTCAAACCCGATGCGCGGGCCTACACGGCGTGCCTGGAACAACTCGGAGCGCCCGCCGGGCAATGCCTGTTCATCGATGACCAGCCGCGCAACGTCATCGGCGCGCGGGCGCTGGGCTTGCCGGCGCTGCAATTCGACGTGCTGAGCCCGGCGCACAGCTGCATGCAGGCGCGCCAGCTGCTGGGCCTGGGGCAAGGCTGAATTTCGCACGCACGTTTTCATGTCAGCATGCCAGCCATGAACGCGCTCGACCTGTTCCTGTTGCAAGTGGCCTTGCCCACGGTTGTGGTGCTGTCGTTGATCGAAGCCGGCGTGTTGTGGCGCAAGCAGGGCTATGACTGGCGCGCTGCGGGCGTGTCGCTGTTCGATCTGTTTCTGCGCATATCAATCCAGATCTTCTTGCCGCTGACGATTGCCGCGCCGTTCATCGCCTGGGCCTTCGCGCACCGCCTTACAACCATCGAGCTGAGCGGCGCGCTGGCTATTGCCGGCTTGTTCATCGGCCAGGAGTTTTGCTATTACTGGTACCACCGCGCCGCGCATCGCGTGCGCTGGTTCTGGTGCAACCACTCGGTGCACCATTCGCCCAACGAGCTGAACCTGAGCGCGGCTTACCGCATCGGCATCCTGGGTCGGCTGAGCGGCACGCCGTTGTTCTTCGTGCCATTGGTGTGGCTGGGTTTTCCGCCGCGCATCGTCTTTCAGATGCTCACGCTGAACCTGCTGTATCAGTTCTGGATCCACGCCACGTGGATACCGAAGTTAGGCCCGCTGGAAGGCATCTTCAACACCCCTTCAGCGCACCGCGTGCACCACGCTGCCAACCTGGAATACCTGGATGCCAACTATGGCGGCGTGCTGCTGGTGTTCGACCGCTTGTTCGGCACCTACCGCGCCGAACGCGCGGATGTGCCGTGCCGCTACGGCCTGGTCAAGCCCATGAACAGCTACAACCCGCTGCGTATTGAGTTCACGCAGTGGGCGCTGCTCGGGCGCGACCTGGCCGCGGCGCGCAGCCCGCGTGCGTTTTTCGGCACGCTGGTCATGCCGCCAGGCTGGCGCGCCGATTGCGCCGGGCAGACCACCGAAGACATGCGCCGGCAAGCCGGGCTGGGCAACACGCCTGTTCACGATGCCGTTGCAGCCCAACTTTCGCCAGGCCAGCGCCGCTGACGTGCCGGCGCTGGCCGCGCTGTACGCCCTGTGCGCGCGCACCCTGGGCCCGCAGGTGTACGGCGCCGAGCAGGTGGCGGCCTGGGCCAGCTTCGGCCAGGACAGCGCGGCGTTTGGTGACTACATCTTGCAGGCCGACACCTGGCTGGCTTGCGCGCACGAGTCGGCCCCAGCCGTGCTCGGCTTTTGCAGCGTGGATGCGCAAGGCGAGGTGCATGCCTTGTACGTGCACCCTGGCCATGGCCGCCGCGGCCTGGGCACCCTGCTGCTGGCCCATGCCCTGGCGCAGGCGCGCGCCCAGGGCATCACCCGCTTTGCCGCCTGGGCGACGCCGTTTTCTCGGCCCGTGTTCGAGCGCGCGGGGCTGACGCTGCGCGCCACGGTGTGCAAGCCCTATCAAGGCGTGATGTTCGAGCGCTATCGTGTGGCCAACTTCGATGAGGCTTGCTGATGCCATCCACCCCCACTGGCTTTGTTGTTGACGAACGCTGCTTCTGGCACGACCCCGGCAACTACGCCTTGATGCTCAAGCCCGGCGGCTTCATCGAGCCCTACAACCGGCACATTGAAAATGCCGACCCGAAGCGGCGCTTTCACAACCTGCTGAATGTGAGCGGCTTGCTGCCGCGCCTGACGGCCATCGCCGCGCGCGAGGCCAGCGCTGCAGAACTGCTCAGCCTGCACAGCGCCGAACACGTGGCCCATGTGCGCGCCGTGGCTCAAGCCGGTGGCGGCGAGCTGGGCGTGGGCGCGCCGATTTCAGGCAACGGCTATGACCTGGCCCGGCTGGCCGCCGGCTGCGCGCTGGCCGCGGTGGATGCGGTCATGGCCGGCACCGTGCAGCACGCCTATGCCCTGACGCGCCCGCCCGGCCACCATGCCGAGCCGGGCCGTTCGATGGGTTTTTGCGTGTTCAGCAATGCCGCGCTGGCAGCGCAGCGCGCCATCAGCGTGCACGGCCTGGACCGCGTGGCCATCGTCGACTGGGATGTGCACTACGGCAACGGCACCCAGGCCTGCTTCGAGCAGCGGCGCGATGTGCTCGCTATCAGCATCCACCAGCAGGCCGGCTACTTGCAGGTCAGCGGCGAGGCTGACGAGATCGGTTCCGGTGCAGGCACCGGTTTTAGCCTCAATGTCGCCTTGCCGCCAGGATGCGGCGATGGCGCGTACCACGAGGCCTTCGACCGCATCGTGCTGCCCGCGCTCGAAGCCTATCGCCCGCAACTCATCATCGTGCCCTGCGGCTATGACGCCGGCCGCTTCGACCCGCTGGGCCGCATGTTGCTCGACGACATCAGCTTTCGCTGGATGACCCAAGCCGTGATCGACGTGGCCGCTCGCCATGCCAACGGCCGCCTGGTGTTCACGCATGAGGGGGGCTACTGCCCGGTCTCGGTGCCGTTCTTCGGCCTGGCGGTGGTGGAAGAACTCGCTGGCCTAACGACCGAGGTGATTTGCCCGTTCACGGCGCAGCATGCCAAGGTGCCGGGGCATGCGCTGGCGGATCACCAACGCGCGCTCGTGCAGGGGCTGGCGCGGCATTTCGATGACGTGCGGCAGCGGCATTGGGCGTGAGAGCAGCTGCAGGTCACCGGCGCGACAGCCCCGGCTGGCATGCCAGAACGCAACAACGTCCAGGAACAAACCACTCTGGCGGTAGTAGACGAAATACCGCGTCCGCGCCAGATACAGGCGCCGCGTAGTGGGGTCTACCGCGTTTTCAACGCGTGTGCCGATGCCGGGTTGTTGCACCAATGCTTCGAGTGCAGCGTGCAGGTCATGTCGAATCGGACCAGGTGCCGCCGGGCGGTTCCGCGCCCACCACGCGGCGGCAGCTTCGATCTGGCGCTGCGCCCTGGGTTTGACGCGAGCGGTCAGTGCCGAGTCTCAACCGTGCTGTTTGAGCCGTTCCAGAAATTCGTCGGCCGCGGCGCCGTCTTCCAGGTCGGCTTCCTGCAATGCGGCTTCAAGCTCGGCCTGAAGTGCGGGCGACAAGTGCACGGTCGTCTGAGCTTCTTTGGCGAACACGGTCACGGCCGTGCCATCGGGAAGCGTTGCGCCGTCCAAAACGACCTGGCCTGAGATGATCTTTCCGGTGACGACTTGCATGCTGGAATGCGCCCCACGCGGCCGCAGCACCCACCAATGTAGGGATGACTTCGCCGCGGCACGGCGCGTAGGCTCGGCAGGGTGCTGGTTTTGGGGAGATCGAATGATGACGCCAAGCCAGACGAATGCGCCGCTGCCCGCGGCCGATCGCCTGCCCACGCTGGACATCCTGCGCGGCTTCGCGCTGCTGGGCATCCTGATCATGAACATGCCGGGCTTCAGCAGTTCGCCCTTCGCCGAGGCCGACGGCTCGCACTTGTGGCCTGGGCGCATCGACCAGTTCGCCGAAGAGCTGCGCAACATGTTGTTCTCGGGCAAGTTCAACAGCATGTTCAGCCTGTTGTTCGGCATTGGCTTCACCATCCAGTACGCGCGCATGGTCGAGCGCGACCCGCAACACGCCAACCTGTTTTACCTGCGCCGCCTGGCGGTGCTGCTGCTGGCCGGCGTGGTGCATGCCTGCGTGTTCTGGTGGGGCGATGTGCTTCACGTCTATGCCCTGCTGGGCATGCTGTTGCTGTTCGCCCTGAGCCGCTTGAGCGACCGCGGCGTGCTGGTGTTGATCGGCGCTTGCCTGCTCTACCCGGCGCTTTCGGGTGCGCTGCGCCTGCAACTCATCACGCCCGACGTCACCGCCATGCTGGTGGCCCGCGCGCAGGCCCTGGAAGCCAGCAACAACGCCGCCTTCGGCAACGGCAGCTTCCTGGTCACGGCGGGCGAAAACCTGCGCGTCATGGCTCACTTCTATGGCGACCGTTGGTCGCTCTGGAACGAGTTGGGTTGGTACGTGCAGTTGCTGCTGACCATGCTGATCGGCCTGCTTGCCGGGCGCCGGCGCTGGGTGCAACGCGCGGGCGAACTGATGCCGCAGATTCGCCGCCTGACCTGGCTGGCGCTGGGCATTGGCCTGGCCTGCGGCGCGGCCTACACGGTGATCTTTGCGCTCAACCGCGCGCCGGGCCCGTCGCCGATCAAGATGCTCGGTAACCTGTGCTACTGGGCGTCGCGCCCGGCCATGATGATCTTCTATGTGCTGGTGATCGTGCGCCTGGCGCAGCAGCCGGCCTGGCGTGCCCGCCTGGCGCCGATGGCAGCCGCCGGGCGCATGCCATTGACCAACTACCTGATGCAAACCGCCCTGTGCACCACGCTGTTCTACGGCTGGGGCTTCGGCTTGTGGGGCCGGGTCGGGCCGGCGTGGGGCCTGCTGCTGGCGCTGCTGATCTACTTTGCCGTGCAGGTGCCGTGGAGCCTGTGGTGGTTGCGCCGGCATGAACGCGGGCCGCTGGAAATGCTGTGGAGCCGGGCGACCTATGGCTGGGGCTTGGCGCCGGCGAGCGCGGCCACACGGGTCTGACAAGGTAAGCCTGGTGACAACGACCTGTGGCTAAAGAATGGTTCGATGCAAAAAAATGGGGGTGCCATGAGACCAGATGCAAGCCTGATTCGCCGCGCCGAGGTGCTTGCGGCTTGGCTGATCTCCAGCGTTAATGCCGCTGCCGTGGGCGTTGTAAAAACCGTTGTCATGACCGTTGTCGTGGCCGTTGTGATGACCACTGCCACTGCCACCACCGCGATCGCGGCGCCGCCAGCGCAGGCGCCGGCGTATCCCGGCACCGTCACGCTGCGCGTTGATGCCAGCAACATCGGCCAATGGATCTTTGAGGTTCAGCAGCACATTCCGGCATCCCCTGGGCGGCTGGTGCTGCTCTACCCGCGCTGGCTGCCGGGAACGCACGGCCCCTACGGCAACCCGCGGCAAATCGCCGGGCTGGTGATCCAGGCCGGGGGCCAGCGACTGGCGTGGCGCCGCTCGAGCGACGATGTGCATGCTTTCGAGGTGCAGGTTCCCGCCGGGGCCCGGGCCGTTGATGTGAGCTTCCAGTGGCTGGGCTCGCCCAAGGGGTCGGCCAATCCCAACCCCTTGCACAAAGACATGTTCGGCCTGCAGTGGCCCACCCTGGTGCTGTACCCCGCCACCTATGCGGCCGCGGCGATCGAGGTGCAGGCTGCCGTCAAGTTGCCGGCCGGCTGGAGCTGGGGCTCGGCGCTGCGTGCGCGCAGCGAGCGCGACGGCTGGGTCGAGTTCCAGCCGGTGAGCCTGGAAACGCTGATCGACTCGCCGCTGTACGCCGGTGTGTCGTACCGGCGCGTGGAGCTGGATCCAGCGGGCACGGCGCATCCGGCCGTCATGCATCTGTTCAGCGAACGAAGCAGCGAACCAACGGGCGCCAAGGCGCCGAGCGATGAACAGATTGAAGCCCATCGGCGCCTCGTCGTGCAGGCCGAGCGCCTGTTCGGCTCACGCCCATGGCGCCACTACGACCTGCTGTTGGCCAACCTCAAGGGCTTGCAGCACATTGCACTTGAGCACCACGAGTCGAGCGAGAACTCCTACGACGGGCGTTACTTCGATGATTGGGCGGCAGCGGCACGACGCCGCGACGACGTCGCCCACGAACTCATCCACGCCTGGAACGGCAAGTACCGCCGGCCCGCCGATCTGTGGGCCCCTGACTTCAACACCGCATCCAGCAATGCGCTGCTCTGGGTCTATGAAGGCCTCACGCAATATTGGGGCGTGGTGGTGGCGGCGCGCAGCGGGCTGATCACGCCCGAGCAGGCGCGGCGCTCGTTTGGCAACGCCGCAGCGTGGTATGGCGCCTTACCCGGGCGCCAATGGCGCAACCTGCAAGACACCACCAACGACCCGGGCTATGGTGCCCGGGCTGACCCACCCTGGCCGGCATGGGCGCGGGGCTGGGATTACTACGGCGAGTCGGCGCTGTCGATCTGGCTCGACGCCGATACGCTGATCCGTGAACGCACGAATGGCCAACGGTCGCTCGACGATTTTGCGCGCCGCTTCTTCAGCGGGCCGCCCGGCCAGAAGGGCCCGGATCTGTATACCTTTGATGACGTCGTGGCCGCAATGAATGCCGTCTTCGCGCACGACTGGCGCGCCTTCTTTCGCGAGCGGCTGGACCGCAACGTTTCGGCTGCCGTTCTGGAAGGGCTCACCCGTGCCGGCTGGAAACTCGATTTCAACGATGCCCGCAGCCCGCTCGACCTGGCCTCGCTCGACCCGGACAAGCCGACACTCTGGTTGGGCTACTCGCTAGGCATGGGTGTGGCCAAGGACGGTGAGATCAATGAAGTGATGTGGGACGCGCCAGCCTTTCGCGAAGGGCTGCGTGCCGGCGACAAGATCGTTGCCGTGAACATGCAGGCCTACACACCGGATCGGCTTGAAGCGGCACTCGTGGCCAACAAAGGCGGGCAAGTGCCCGTGGAACTGCTTGTTAACCGCGGCGACGACTTCCGCAGCGTCAAGTTCGACGTGCGCGGCGGGCCGCGCCACCCGGCGCTGGTGCGCATCGACGCCACACCAGACCGGCTGGCCGACATCTTCAAGCCGCGCTGAAAAGCTGCGCGCCGCTTGTTGGCTCGGGCTCAAGGCAGCACGGCCGCCCCTTGCTGCAGCAGCAACTCGCGCAACAGCGAGCGGTGGCAGCGTGATTCATCGGCGCAATAACAGCCCAACGAAAAGTTCGCGCCCTGCGACAGCGTGGCCAACAGGGCGATGCTGTGCGCGGCGTCGGGGTGGGCCATCTCCGAGCGATAGCGGCGCGCAAAGACGGCCCAGTCCTTGTCGTCTTCGGCGGCCAAGGCCAGCTTCATGGTTTCCAGGCTGGGCGCCAGGTTGGGGTACCACACGTCGTACCAGTCGCGGCTGGCGAATTCACTCTTTGGCACGCCGCGCGGCGGGCGCCGCACCGTGCCCAGGCGCGGGCCTTCAGTGAGGCTGCGTGGGCTGCCCAAGCGAACAATGCGAACAGCCATGGTGTGCACTCCTGCGGGCTGCCCGCCGGTTGCGGGCTGGGGGCGATTGTGTCCAGCAGCGCCGTGGGCAACCCCGGGCGAAACCCGGACAGCGAGGCGCCACAGGCTTGATAGATTCCCCCTGTCGCCGAGCCCTTCTCCAGCGTCACCGAAATCCATCCTGGAATGCCGTCATGACCCGCCCCAACATCATCTTCATCGTGGCCGACGATCTCGGCTTTGCCGATCTGGGCTGCTACGGCGGCCGCGCGGCCCTGTTTGGTGCCGTCTCGCCCGTGCTCGACGACCTGGCCGCGCACGGCCTGCGCTTCACCCAGGGCTATGCCAATTCACCCGTGTGTTCGCCCACGCGCTTCGCGCTGATGACCGCGCGCTACCAGTACCGCCTGCGCGGCGCGGCCGAAGAACCCATCGGCAGCCGCACCCGCGGCAACCCGGTGCTCGGCCTGCCGCCGGCCCACCCCACGCTGCCTTCGCTGCTGCGCGACGCCGGCTACCGCACCGCGCTCATCGGCAAATGGCACCTGGGGTTTGCGCCGCACTTCGGGCCGCTGAAAAGTGGTTATGACGAGTTCTTCGGCCCGCTGGCCGGTGGCGTGGACTACTTCACCCACTGCGCCAGCAACGGCACGCACGACTTGTTTGAGGGTGATGTGGAAACGCCCACCGACGGCTACCTCACCGACTTGATCTCTAACCGTTCAGTTGACTTCATCCAGCGCGTGGCCGGCAAGATGGGCGATAAGTTGGGCGAAAAGAGCCAGCCCTTCTTCCTGAGCTTGCACTACACCGCGCCGCACTGGCCCTGGGAGACGCGCGACGACCGCGGCGTGGCGCAGGCCACCCAGGCCAACATCTTTCACCTCGACGGCGGCAGCGTGCACACCTACCAGCGCATGATCCATCACATGGACGAAGGCATTGGCCAGGTGATGCAGGCGCTGCACCGCGCCGGCGTGGCCGACAACACCCTGGTGGTGTTCACCAGCGACAACGGCGGCGAGCGTTTCAGCGACAACTGGCCGCTGGTGGGCGGCAAGATGGACCTCACCGAAGGCGGCATCCGCGTGCCGTGGATCGCGCACTGGCCGGCGCGCATTGCCCCCGGCGGCGTGAGCGCGCAGCAGTGCCTGACCATGGACTGGAGTGCCACCCTGCTTGCCGCCGCCGGCGTGGCCGCAGCGCCGGGCTACCCGCTGGATGGGGAGTCGCTGATTAACGTTCTGAATCAGCCACAACAAACGTTCAACCGCCCGCTGCATTGGCGCATGAAGCACCGCGGCCAGCGTGCGCTGCGCGACGGCGACTGGAAATACCTGATGGTGGATGGCAACGAATACCTGTTCAACATCCCCGCCGACGAGCGCGAGCGCGCCAACCTGGCCCACCGCCACCCCGAGCGCCTGGCTGCGATGCGCGCCAACTGGCTGGCCTGGAACGACACCATGCCGCCGGTGCCGGAAGACGCCACCGTGAGCCTGGGGTTCTCAATCAAGGACATGCCGCAGCGTTAGTACTGCGACCGAAAAGCTGCGAAACATGAAAACGTGCGGCGCCAGTGAACCCGCACGGCGCGGTCAATTCCCGCTTGCGCCGCCTACCAATCGGAACGTCTTGGGGTCATAGACCACATCGGTGATCGACCCATCACGGATGCGCCGAACCGCTTCGTCAATCACAGGCAGCGGCACCATGAACCACTCCCTGGGCTTGACGGCCTGGCCGAAACGGTCTTCGATGGTCAAGTCAATCTGCGCTGCGGCGAACAAGCGGTGAAAGATGTTCTCCAGCCGGACGCGGTTCAAGTTATGCAGCTTGTAGATGACTCTCACCTCCACGCCGGCCAACAAATAAGTGGCATCTTTTTCCGCGCCGGCGATGCGTGTTGCCACCTTGCCGCCGGTGACGCCGATCTTGTGGATCATCTCGCGGTGTTCGGCCACGAAGGGGTGGCTTGAGAGGCTGCCCAGGACATAGATGGTTCCACTCTCAATGTCTTCAGGCTCCGGCGCATCGCCAAACAGCGGCCCCATGTCGGGTTCAGTCAGGCGGCGGCCGGTGTCGTCCTTGTACAGCGCGCGCTGCAGCGAGCGTCGCAGCAAGTTGCTCTCCGTGCCATTGGCATAGATGACGCGCAGGCGCGCATCGCTTTCGCCATTCGGTGCCTTGATGGGTTCACCTATGTCGGCCACGTACGCGAGCTGCCCGCCAACGATGAAGTAGTTGCCGCCGGCAATGCTGGCGTCGCGCACGAAGCGGCGGGTGATTCGAAGGCCGGCTTTCAG
>JAYUQE010000176.1:0-1820 GCA_043756905.1 Burkholderiales bacterium
ACGACAGGAACGACGAGGTCAGGAACGCGGTCGGCAGGGCACCTGGCGCCTGCCCGCGCGCCCGCGCCTGACGGCGCAACAGCAGCATCACCACCACCATGGTCATCAGCATCGATGCCGGCACCACGGCGGCGGCGCTGGCGTGCCACACCGCGCTCGCCGAGCGGCCGGTCAGCGCCATGGCCTGCGGCGCCAACGCGGCCACACCGATCACCAGCCCCAGGCCATGCAGCACGGGGCGGTCGAAGTGCTCGGCGCAGCGCAGCAGCACGATGGCCGGGTACAGCTGCATCATCAAGGCCACCAGCACGGCGCACAGCTCACGTTGCGGCCCGGCGGGCAGCAGGGTTTCGGCCAGTGCCAGGCAGGTCAGCCCCGCCCAAAGCACGGCCATGTCAACGTTGTGATTGCCCGGCAGCGCCAGGCGCGCATGGAAGCCGCGAATGCCGATCAGGCACAGCAGCGCCCATTGCGCCACCAGCGCGTGGATGGGAAACCAGGCCCAGTAGCTGCCCGCGCCCGCGGCAGCCAGGCCCAGGCCGACGGCCGCGCTGAGCAGTGCGGCCACCCACCAGCGCGCGCCACGGTGATGCGAAGTGCCCGCCGCGGCCGCTACCACTGCCAGCGCGCACAGTAGCAGCACGCCGACGCACAACCACAACAACACGCGCATCACGGGGTCCATGCGCGCGGATTGTGGTGTAAGTGGCGCGTGCGCCGCATGCGGGTCAGCCAGGGTTGCCAGGGCCCGCGCCTGGGTACCATCGCGCCCGCGCTGAACCGGCGCAGCGGCACTTCTTGCAGGAGAACGAACATGGGCATGGACGTGGTGGACTACGAAATCAAAGGCGCTGAGATGCAGTACGTGGAGATCGATCTCGACCCCGGCGAGGCCGCCGTGGGCGAGGCCGGCAGCATGATGTACATGGACGCCGGCATCGCCATGGACACTGTTTTCGGCGACGGCTCGGCGGCGCAAGGCGGCATCCTGGGCAAGCTGCTGGGTGCGGGCAAGCGCCTGGTCACGGGTGAGTCGCTGTTCACCACCGTCTATACCAACCAGCACAACACCAAGCTGCGCGTGGCGTTCGCCGCGCCCTACCCGGGCAAGGTCATGGTCATGGATCTGCGCCAGTTGGGTGGAACGTTAATCTGCCAGAAAGACGCCTTCCTGTGCGCCGCGCGCGGCGTCTCGCTGGGCATTGCGTTCCAGCGCAAACTGTCGGTGGGGTTCTTCGGCGGCGAAGGCTTCATCATGCAAAAGCTCGATGGCGACGGCCTGGCCTTCGTGCATGCCGGCGGCACGGTGTTGAAGCGTGAATTGCAACCCGGGCAGACCCTGTTCGTCGACACCGGCTGCCTGGTGGCCTACACGCCCAACGTGGCGTTCGAAATTCAATACGTGGGCAAGATCAAGACGGCACTGTTCGGCGGCGAAGGCCTGTTTTTCGCCAAGGTCACCGGCCCGGGCACGGTGTGGTTGCAAAGCCTGCCGTTCTCGCGCCTGGCCTCGCGCGTGTTCGCCGCCGCACCCCAGCGCGGCGGCTCGCGCGAAGAGGGCTCGGTGCTTGGCGGTTTTGCCGCTGGCGGGCTGCTGGGCGGTGTGCTGGGGGGTGATGACGAGTGAGCGGACGAATGAGCGGACGAGTGCACCCGGCAGCGACCCCCCGTTATTCTCAGCGCATGAAAGAACTGGTTGATGCCTTCTGGCGCGCCGCGGCGTATTGCCTGCACCCGCGGGTGATGCTGTGGTCGGTGTTGCCGCTGGTCATTGCGGTGGGTGCGGTGCTGGGGCTGGGCTGGCTGTACTGGGAAAGCAC
>JAYUQE010000177.1:0-4610 GCA_043756905.1 Burkholderiales bacterium
CCCAGGGGCACACACGACTATGCCAAGTTCATCCGCCCCAGTGAGCTCGCACGCTGGAGCCGCGACGCCGCCCTGCAAGCGCAAGAATTAATTGGCCTGCACTACAACCCGTTGACGCAGCGCTACAAGCTGGCCCCCGGCACCGATGTGAACTACATGCTGGCCTGCACGCGCCCATGCTGAAGCGCCGATTCGACGCCGTGCTGTTCGACCTGGATGGCACGTTGGTGGACAGCGCGCCCGACCTGGCCGCGGCGGCCAATGCCTTGCGCCATGCGCACGGCATGGCGCCATTGCCGTATGAGCAGTTGCGGCCCATGGTGGGTTCAGGCGCCCGGGGCATGGTGGGCGTGGCCTTTGGGGTGGCGCCCGGTGAGGCGCGATTCGAGGAGCTGAAAGCACGCTTCCTGGACACCTACGCCGGTTGCCTGTTGCAGCGCACGGTGTTGTTCGATCATATGCAGGGTCTGCTGGAGGCACTTGAAGCGGCGCCGCTGCCGTGGGGCATCGTCACCAACAAGGCCGCGCGCTTCACGGCGCCGTTAGTGGCGGGTCTCGGCCTGGCCGAAAGGGCGGCCACCGTCATCAGCGGCGACACCACGGCGCATGCCAAACCGCACCCCCAGCCGCTGCTGGAAGCGGCCCGACGGCTTGGCGTTGCGGCTTGCAATTGCTTGTATGTGGGCGATGATTTGCGCGACATGCAGGCCGGCCGCGCCGCCGGCATGTCTGTGGCTGCTGCCACCTGGGGCTACCTGGGCCAAGGTGATGCGGTGCACGACTGGCCGGCCGACACCTGGGTGGCCAGCGGCCAGGAGCTCTTGACTTGGCTGCAAATGCCCTAACATCCCAGGCTTGGGGCCGACCTGGCATCGACGTGGGTGCGGATCCGTAGCAGGGCAAGCCGAGCACCAGAACAGCTCGTAAATCCATCTGGAACAAAGTAACTGCGAACGACTCTTCGTACGCCCTCGCCGCTTAAAACCGGTGAGCTTCGCAACAGTTGGCCCATGGGCTGGGCCTGAGGTCGCAAGACCAAGGGCTGCGAAGTCATTCACATAGGCTGCGCCCTGAACCGGGTCACTCGGCTCGGGGCAAGATCAAGTGACTGGCACCAAAGGCAGCGTGCTGCTGCGCGGCCGAGGTGTGAGATCCAAATCAGCCAGCTACGCTTGTAGAACTGTTCGGTGATGGCTTGCGGACGGGGGTTCAATTCCCCCCGGCTCCACCATTTACAGCCCCGTATGGGGCCACATGTGAACGAAGCGCTAAGTAAATCAACAACTTAGCGCTTTTTTCATGCCCGCATGGGGCCACACAAGACCGCTTGCACCGGGAAACTGACCGAGTAACATACCGGGTAACTGTTCAAAAGCGGCCCCATGTGGACAAAAGTTACCCGGTTTACCGAGGGGAGTTACCCGGTATGGCAGGCACAAACATCCTGGACGACAAGACCATCAAGGCCGCTATCAAGGCGGCTGCCGCCAGCGGCCAGGCCAGCAAGCTGAATGACGGCGGCGGGCTCGTGCTGGAGGTGCGGCCCAACGGCGCCGGCTGGTGGCGGCTGCGCTACTGGCGCGACTCGCGCGAAGGCATGCTGAGCCTGGGTACCTATCCGGAAACGAGTCTGCGTGCCGCCCGCACCCGGCGCGACGATGCCCGCAAGCTCATTGCAGCCGGTGGCGACCCAAGCGAAGCCCGCAAGGCCGAGAAGGCCCAGCGCAGCCAGCAGCGCAACGCGCAGGCCCTGGCCGATGCCGGGCTACCCGGCGCCGGCACCTTTGAGCAGGTGGCCCGGGAATGGCTGGCCACGGTGCATGCCGTGAAGGTCAGCCCCGGCCATGCCGAGCGCACGCGCATCCGGCTGGAACAAGATGCCTTCCCCTGCCTGGGCCGGCGCATGGTTGGCGAAATCGAGGCGCCCGAACTGCTGGCCTGCCTGCGCCGTGTTGAAGCGCGCGGCGCCATCGAAACCGCGCACCGCATCAAGGATGCCTGCGGCCAGGTCTTCCGCTACGGCGTGGCCACCGGGGCCTGCATGCGCAACCCCGCGGCCGACTTGCGCGACGCGCTGCGGCCCGTGCAAGCGCGGCACCACGCCGCGATCATCGAACCCAAGCGCGCCGGTGAATTGCTGCGCGACATGCTGGCCTACAACGGCCACCCGGTCACGCGCGCGGCCCTCACACTTTCGGCGTTGCTGCTGCTGCGCCCCGGTGAGCTGCGCCAAATGGAATGGGCCTGGCTCGATCTTGGTGGCGCCACGCTCACGGTGCCGGCTGAAGTGATGAAGCGCAGCAAAGCCGACAAGGCCAGCGGCCCGGCCCATGTGGTGCCCCTGGCGCCGCAAGCCATGGCCACGCTGCGCGAGTTGCAACCGCTCACCGGCCATGGCCGCTACGTGTTTCCATCACTGATGACCGGCGAGCGCTGCATGAGCGAGAACACCGTTCGCAGCGCGCTGCGCAGGCTGGGCTACGGCAACGAAGATATGACGGCGCACGGCTTCAGGGCCATGGCCCGCACGATGATTGCCGAACGCCTGGGCGTGGCCCCTGAAGTCATCGAAGCCCAGCTCGCGCATGCCGTAGGTGATGCGCTGGGGCGGGCCTACAACCGCACGCAATACCTTGAGCAACGGCGGGCCATGATGGATAAGTGGGCGGACTATCTGGACAGGTTGCGTGATGGAGCGCAGGTAATCCCGATTCCGCACAGGGCAGTGTGATGGCATCATCCGTGCGCATAATGCCTACACTAATTTAGAAAAAAAACCATTAGGGTTTGCGATATACTGGTTTCATGCAACTCCGCGTGAGGCCAACTGTGACCGCATCCATAGACCAAGAGCCCGTTACGGCCAAGGTACCCCCTGAGCTGCCTAAGACGACTCGCCCCAAAGTACGGCATCCGACCCCCGACGCACTGGCCGATGTAGTGCTGATCGACGCCACCACTTGCGCAGCAGGGGGCGGCATGGGGGTGAGTTGGTGGCATGACGAAGTGAGAGCGGGCCGGGCGCCTGCGCCGGCTGTCCGCGAGCCGCGATGCACGCGCTGGGCGCTGGCGAGCGTGCGGGCCTTCTGGATTGCACGGGCCGAGCAAGCCGCGAACAACGCTGCTGCTGCCGAGCGTATGAGGGCGCAGGCAGCGAAGGCGAGCGCCAAAGCAAAGGCGAACAGACGAGCGCTGGCCGCCACCCTTGCCGTTGGGCAGCAAGGAGCGCCGGAATGATGAACAACATTCGCGCTGGGGCGGTCGACGCAAGCCCGCAGACAAAAGACGAAGGGCCAGCGATTGCAGCGCCGGCCCAACAGAAAAACGAACAAGATGAGAGCCCCGATTGTCATGGCGCGCCGCATTCCGGGCAAGCCCTGCGCACCATCGAAGGCGAATTGAAAGCATCGGCCTACCTGGCGCGCCTGCATGCCCAGCAAGCCAACCCTGATGAGCTGGCGCTGATGGTGAGCATGCTCTACGGGGCCACGTTGCGCGGTTTCTGCCGCGCGATCGAGAAGGCGATGGGTGCGTACCATGCATGACACCCTGCATACCTTTCGAGCCGCCATCCTGGCCACGTTGGGCCATGCGCCCGAGATGATCGAGCCCGGCCGCTTTCAACGCTTCGCCACCAGCAACAGGCACGGCGACGATGCCGGCTTCAGCAAGATGTTTGATGACCTGCGCGGCGGCGTGTTTGGCTGCTACCGCCAAGGCATCTCTGAGACATGGAGCGCGGGCGACCGCGCAACCATGACCCGTGAGCAGCGCGCCACGCTGGCCAGGCAGGTGATGGCCGCCACGGTGCAGCGCGAATTCAACCAGCGCCAGCAGTGGGCAAGCAACGCGCAGCGCATCGCCCGTTTGCGGGCTCAGGGCGTGCCGCTCGTGCCCGGTGACCCCTGCACCTTGTACTTGAAGCGGCGCGGCCTGGCAGGTGGGTGGCCGCTGCCCGAGCTGCTGCGGTTTCATCGCGCACTGCCGTACTGGCATGGCACCGAGAAGCTGGGCACCTTTTCGGCGATGGTGGCGCCGCTGATCGCGCCCGATGGCCGCGTGGTGGCACTGCACCAAACCTTTCTCACCTGTGATGGCCGCAAGGCAGATGTGCCCAAGGTTAGAAAGCTGACTCCGACAGCGGGGCCGCTGGCCGGCGCCTGCATTCCGCTGCACAAACCTGCACGCGGCTGCATCGGCATTGCCGAGGGCATCGAGACAGCATTGGCCGCCTGGTGCGCTTCAACCGTGCCCACGGTGGCCAGCTACTGTGCCGGCAACCTGGCCGCGTGGCAATGGCCCGTGGGCGTGCAGCGCCTAGTGATCTTTGTGGATGCCGACAACGCCGGGCGCGAAGCTGCGCACGCCTTGCGCTCGCGCGCGCTGGCGGCGCACTTGCACTGCGACGTGCTGACCCCGACGACTGCGGGCGCCGACTGGTGCGACGTGTGGGCCGAGCGCGGCGCGGTGCTGGTCGAGTCAGGCGGTGCAGCATGAGTGCCGCTGTGCAAGACCTAGGGAAATCCTGCAAAACCTAGGGTGAACACGGCTTACATGGAACGTTAGTGGTTGCGACAATGGCAGCCATGAAACAAGCCAAGCTCGGATTC
>JAYUQE010000178.1:0-1819 GCA_043756905.1 Burkholderiales bacterium
GCGCTGGCGCACCTGTGCAACCACAGCGACCCGGCCACCTTTGCCACCGAGGCGCGCAAGATGTTTGCCGCCTTCACGCTGCGCCAGCACGCCCTGGAGCTGGTGCGCGAAGGGCGCACCACGCTGGCTGAAGCCATGCAGGTCAGCGGCTAAGTTCGATGGCGGCGTTTCAGTACAAGGGCCGTGATGCCGACCGGCGCGCCGTCAGCGGCGTGCTCGAAGGCAATAACTCGACCTCGGTGGCCGAGGCCTTGATCGCGCGCGGCATCGTGCCCATCAAGATCGAGCCGGCGGTGCTCAAGGAAGACGCGCAGGCCACCTTCGCGCGGCTGCTCGGCCGCCAGGCGCTGGATGAGCAGGAACTGCTGATGTTCACGCGCCAGATGAACACCTTGCTCAAAAGCGGCGTGCCCTTGCTGCGCGCGCTGGAAGGGCTGCAACGTTCGAGCACGCACAAGGGCCTGGTGGCGGTGCTGTCCGGGCTGCTCGACAAGCTCGACGAAGGCTTCGAACTCAGCCAGGCCATGGCCCTGCGCAACGATGTCTTCAGCCCGTTCTACGTCTCGATGATCAAGGTGGGTGAATCCACCGGCGGGCTGGCCGAGATCTTCCTGGCGCTGCACGCCCACATGGAGTTCCAGCGCTACATGCGCGATCAGATTGCCTCGGCGCTGCGCTACCCCAAGTTCGTGATCGGGGCGATGGTGATCGCGATGATCGTGATCAATGTCATGGTGATTCCGGCGTTTGCCAAGGTCTTCGCCAACATGAACGCCGAGTTGCCGTTGATGACGCGCATCTTGCTGGGCACCTCAAAGTTCTGCCTCGACTGGTGGCCGGCCATGATCGCCGGCGCCGCGGGCGCCTTCATTGCGGGCAAGCTGTGGCTGCGCAGCAGCAAGGGGCAACTGGTCTGGGACCGGGTGAAACTCAAGCTGCCCATCGTGGGCAAGATCGTGCTCAAGGGCGCCATGTCGCGCGGCTGCCGCAGCCTGGCGCTGGCACTGCGCAGCGGCGTGCCGGTGCTGCCCAGCCTGGCGCTGGCTGCCGACGTGGTGGACAACGCCCACCTGGCGCAAGCCTTTCGCGGCATGCGCGGCGGCATTGAACGCGGCGAGAGCGTGCTGATCGCGGCCAACCGCGCCGGCGTGTTCACGCCCGTGGTGCTCCAAATGATCATGGTCGGTGAAGAAAGCGGCAACCTGGACGAGATGCTCGAAGAGGTGGGCCAGGTCTACCAGCGCGAGGTCGAAACCGAGCTGAAGACGCTGTCGCAGCAGATCGAACCCATCCTCATCCTGGTGCTGGGCGCCATGGTGCTGGTGCTGGCCCTGGGCGTGTTCATGCCGATGTGGGACATGGGCAAACACGCCATCAAGTAACGCCCATCAAGCCGACGCCGCATTGGCCGAAAACCCGCCATTGAGTCAAACCCAACTACCGGAGCGTATTGAAATGAATCGTCTGCAACGTGGCTTCACGATGGTCGAACTGATCGTCGTCATCATCATCCTGGGTGTGCTGTCGGCCGTGGCGCTGCCGCGCTTCACCAACCTGCAACAAGACGGCCGCATTGCCAAGCTGAATGCCGCGCGCGGCTCGGTGGCGGCGGGCTCGGCCCTGGTACACGGCACGGCCATGGCCCGCGCGGGCCAGCCCGCGGCGGCCTGCCCGGCGGGCGGCACGGCCAACCTGCCGGCGGCCGGTACCGGCACGCTGTGCACAGAAAACGGCCTGGTCAACGTGACGCTGCTGTACCCCGCGGCCACGCTGGCCGGCGTGGTGGCAGCCGCAGGCCTGACCCAGGGCGCACCCACCG
>JAYUQE010000179.1:0-13307 GCA_043756905.1 Burkholderiales bacterium
CCCAGCATCAACGGCGCATTGATGGGCCGGCGCACGCGCTTTGGCTACCTGGTCGATCATCACCCGACGCAAATCTTGCAGTGGAACGGCATCCGCAAGTTCGACCTGGCCACGGGTGCATCACTTTGCGCGCACAGCGATAGCGTTGAACACAGTTGGTACAGCGAACCCTGGTTTGCCGCGGCCGATGCGCCGCAAGGCGAAGACCACGGCTATGTGATCGCGTTCCAGTTCAATGCGCAAACTGAGCGCCAGACGCTGGATGTGTTCGATGCCCGTGACTTGAATGCCGGCCCGCTGGCGCAAGTGGCTTTGCCGCGCCACGTTCCCACAGGATTCCATGGCTGCTGGATGCCGGCCGAACGCACTGGCAATTGGAACGGCGAGGCGAATGCCGATAAGACCTGAGGCAGCCGTGTTCGCCAGCCTCAGATCAAGCCCTCGAACGGCCACACATCCACCAGTTCGCCTGCCGCCACGTTGCCCTGCTCGTGGTGCAGCACGACCATGCCGTTGGCCACGCTCATGCTGCGCAGGATGCCGCTGCCCTGGGCGCCGGTGATGCGCACGTCCCATTGCCCATCAGCGGCCTGGCTGACGATGCCGCGCTGGTATTCGGTGCGCCCCGGCTTCTTGCGCAGCGCCTCGCTGCTGCGCGCGCGCAGCACGGGCAAGGGTGCGGCACTGGCGCCGCTCATGGCTAACAAGGCGTTGCGTACGAAGGCGTAGAAGGTGACCATCACCGCCACCGGGTTGCCCGGCAGGCCGAACAGAATGGCTTCGTGGCCCGGCGCGCCCATGCGGCCGATGGCCATGGGCCGGCCCGGGCGCATGGCGATCTTCCAGAACAGCACGTCGCCCAACTTGGCCATGACTTGCTTGGTGTGATCAGCCTCGCCCACGCTCACGCCGCCTGAGGTGATGACGGCGTCGGCACTGGCCGCGGCCTGGGTAAACGCAGCTTCGAGCGCGGCGGGGTTGTCGCGCACCACGCCCAGGTCAATCACCTCAACGTTTAGCCGAGTAAGCATGCCCCACAGGGTGTAGCGGTTGCTGTCGTACACCGCGCCTTCGGGCAGCGGCTCGCCGACTGAACGCAACTCATCGCCAGTGGAAAAAAACGCCACGCGCAGCTTGCGCAACACCGGCACTTCGGCCTGGCCCAGCGAGGCGAGCAAACCCAGGTCTGCCGGGCTGAGGATGCGGCCTTGCTGCAACGCGGCTTCGCCGCGCGCCAGGTCTTCACCGGCCAGGCGGCGGTTGTCGCCCGTGCGCAGCAAGCCGGGCGGCACGCTGATGCGCTCACCTTCCAACGTGCGGGTAAATTCTTGCGGCACCACGGTGTCCAGCCCGGCGGGCATGACGGCGCCGGTCATGATGCGCACGCAGTGCTCGGCGGGCACGGCACCACTCACTGCACCGCCTGCGAAGCCGGTGCCCGCGGCTATAACGAACACCGTGTCAGCCTGCGCGTTCAGCTCGGCGCCGCACAGCGCGTAGCCGTCCATCGCCGAGTTGTCGTGCGCGGGCACGTTGATGGGTGAGACCACATCGCGCGCCAGCACCCGGCCCAGCGCGCTGCGAATGGGCAGCGACTCCACCGCTTGCACCCGCGGCACCAGGCGGGTGATGAACTCTTTCGCCTGCGCCACGGGCAGGGCGTTGGGGTCATAACCATTGACGCAAGTGGCAATTTCTTGCAGGCGGGGCAGGGTGGTCATGAGCGGGCAGCGCGGTCAGCGCGGGTCACAAGCGGCGCAGGTCTTCGAGCGTGTTGGCGTTGAAGAACGCGGCGCTGTCTTCGAACACCACGTCGGCATGGGCATGCTGGCGCACCCAGGCGTCGATCTTGCGGCCACCGCCCTGCGTGTAACGCACCAGGCTTTCAAGCAGGCTGGCTTTCATCAGGCAGAACACGGGTTGGCGTTGCAGCACGCCGGCCTCATCAGTGCAGGCGATGGCGATGTCGGCGTCTTTCTCGCACACCGCCTGGCTCAGGCGCTGTGCCAGGTCAAGCGGGAAGTTAGGCGAATCACACGGCACGCTCAGCAACCAGGGCGTTTCGCAATGTTCCAGCCCGCACAGAAAACCGGCAAGCGGCCCGGCATAGTCGGCCAGCGCATCGGGCCAGACCGGCGCGCCGAGCGATTCGTAGGCCGCCAGGTTGCGATTGGCGTTGATCATCACTTCACCCACCTGCGGCTGCAAACGCCACAGGGCGTGCAGCGCCAGCGGCATGCCATTCAGGACTTGCAGGCCTTTGTCGGCCCCACCCATGCGGCTGCCGCGGCCGCCGGCCAGGATGAGGCCGGTGATGTCGGTACGTTCAATCATGTGGCCGGCGCGTCTTGTCCGGCCCAAAAGACCAGGGCAGCGGCGTTGAATTCACTGGCGCGCTCGACTTGCGGCGCATGGCCGCATTGATCCCACAGTCGAACCTGGGCGTTGGGCATCAGGCGCTTCAAGGTTTGGGCATGCGCTGCGTTGATGAACTGATCATTGCGCCCCCACATCACCAGGGTGGGCGCATTGATGGCGGGCAAGGCGGCATGCAGGGCGGCCACGTGCTCAGCCTTGAAGCCGCCGAGATTGACAAAGCTGCGCAGCGTTTTGAGGAATGCCTGGTGCGCGCCGGGCAGCTTGGCCAGCATGACTTTGGTGTTGACCAGTTCATCAGTCACGAAGCCATCGGGTCGGGCAAAGGCCTTGCGCCACAGCATGCGCGTGCCCAGGCGGTTTGGCCGCGTCAACAGCTCGCCCAGCACGGGCAAGGTGGCCAACCGGAACTCCAGCAAGGTGCCGCGTTCATCGATGCCGGCCGGATCCACCAGCAACAGCGAGCGGGCACGCTGCGGTGCCAGGCGCGCCATCTCGAGTGCAATGCTGCCGCCCAGGGAATTGCCGCAAAGGTGGGCGTTAGGAACGTCGAGTTGAGCCAGAAAACGCAGCGCAAACTCAGCCAGGTGTTTGATGGTGTAGGGCTCGTTGGCCGGTTTGTCAGTCAGACCAAAGCCCAGCAGATCGAGTGCGAAGACGCGGTGTCGCAGCGCCAGGGCCGCCACGTTGTGTTGCCACTCCAGCACCGAGCAGCCAATGCCGTGCAGCAGGAGCACGGCAGAACCTTGATTGCCGGCTTGCCAATAGCGTGTGCGGTGGTCGCCAATGCTGGCGAAGCGATCTTCAATGCTCGACATGGCGGCGGGTGACGATGGCGTGAATCAGCCGCCGATGTAATGCATCTCGACGCGGCGCTCACCGCTGCCGGCCTGCGCCACCTGGCCGGCGCGCAGCTCGGAGTAGCGGTCGCTGCGCTGCTGCCAGATCAGACCGACGGCTGCGGCGATGTCGGCGTCGCTGGCGCCACCACGCAGCAAGGCGCGCAGGTCGTGCCCGCTTGTGGCGAACAGGCACAGGAACAGCTTGCCTTCGGTGGACAGGCGGGCGCGGTTGCAATCACTGCAAAAGGCTTGCGTGACGCTGGAAATGAAGCCCACTTCACCGGCGCCATCCGCATAACGCCAGCGTTGAGCGGTCTCGCCTTCGCTGCTGTGGCCCAAGGGTTCAAGCGGGAATTCGGCAGCGATGCGCCGGCGCACGTCATCAGACGGCAGCACTTCATCCATGCGCCAGCCGTTGGTCGCACCCACGTCCATGTATTCAATGAAGCGCAGCACGATGCCGCTGCCGCGGAAATGCCGCGCCATGGGCAGGATTTCGTGGTCATTCGTGCCGCGCTTGACAACCATGTTGACCTTGATCGGCCCCAGGCCCACGCGCTGCGCTTCGGCAATGCCTTCCAGCACCTCGGCCACCGGGAAGCCGACGTCATTCATGCGCTGGAACACGGCGTCGTCAAGCGCATCCAGGCTCACCGTCACGCGCTGCAGGCCGGCGTCCTTCAAGGCCTGCGCCTTGCGCGCCAACAGCGAGCCGTTGGTGGTGAGTGTTAAATCCAGCGCCTGGCCACCTTGCGTGCGCAGCGCGGCGAGCATGGCCACCAGCACTTCCAGGTGTTTGCGCAGCAGCGGCTCGCCGCCCGTGAGGCGAATCTTGCGCACGCCATGCGCCACGAACAGTTTGGCCGTGCGGGTGATTTCTTCAAAGCTGAGCAAAGAAGTCTGCGGCAAGAAGGTGTAGCTCTTGTCGAACACCTCCTTGGGCATGCAGTAGCTGCAGCGGAAATTGCAGCGGTCGGTGACGGAGATGCGCAGGTCGTGCAGCGCGCGGCCGAGCTGGTCGCTGAGCAGGCCGGTCGGGGCGGCCGCAGCGGCCGGGATGCGCGGCACCTGGGCGGCATAGCGCACGTCAGCCAATGGAATGATTTTTTCGCCCATGGCAACTATTGTGCCGGCTGGTGGATGCCCTCGGCGCGGCGGGCACCATCGAAGCGTTGGGCCCAGTAGGCTTCACGCATGCTCTCGATGCGCACCTTGCTGCCGCTGCGAGGCGAGTGGATGAAACGGCCCTGGCCGATGTACACGCCGACGTGCGAAAAACTGCGCCGCAGCGTGTTGAAAAAGACCAGGTCACCGGGCTGCAGCGTGTCGCGCGACACCGCACTGAGCGCGTTGAAGCGTGCCTGCTCATCAGACCGGCGCGGCAGCAGCAGGCTCAAATGGCGATCGAACAAGTGGCGCGTGAAACCGCTGCAGTCAAAGCCTTCGGTGCTGCTGCCACCGCGCTGGTAGGGCAGGTCCAGAAAATTCATCGCCGCCACCACCAGCTCGGCCGCGGCGCTGCGCGCGGGCGCCAGTGCACCGGCGCGAGCATGCGTTGGCGCAACCAACTGGCGCTCGCTCAACCACTGGCCCATCGGGTCAGCTTCGGCGCTGGGCAGCGCGCCGGCACCAGCGTGCATCAGCATGGTGCTCAGGGCTGTGCACAGGGCCAGCAAGGCGGTTCGGGTGGCAGTCACGCGCGGCAGCATAGCAGCGGCCCGCCACGGCCGGCCCGCCAATCAAGCACCGCGTCAGACCTGTGCAAGCCCAGCCGCCAGAATGCAAGGCGCACGTCAACACCTTGCCGGAGACCCTGAATGAGCTATGCCGACTTTCACCGCCGCTCAATCGAACAGCGTGATGCCTTCTGGGCCGAGCAGGCCGGCTTGATCGATTGGCACAAGCCCTTCGATGCGGTGTGCGACTACCGCCACCCGCCGTTCGCCAAATGGTTCATCGGTGGGCAGACCAACCTGTGCCACAACGCGGTCGACCGCCACCTGGCCACGCGGCCCGACGCCAACGCGCTGATCTGGGTCTCGACCGAAGTCGACCAGGAAGTCACGTACAGCTTCCGCCAGTTGCATGCCGAGGTGCAGCGCATGGCCGCCAGCCTGAAGGAACTGGGCGTGAAGCAGGGCGACCGGGTGCTGATCTACATGCCCATGATTCCCGAGGCGGTGTTTGCGATGCTGGCCTGCGCGCGTATCGGCGCCGTTCATTCGGTGGTGTTCGGCGGCTTTGCCAGCGTGAGCCTGGCCAGCCGCATCGACAACGCCGAACCCGTGGTCGTGGTCAGCGCTGATGCCGGCAGCCGCAGCGGCAAGGTCGTGCCTTACAAGGGCCTGCTCGACGACGCCATCGCCTTGGCGCAGCACAAGCCAGCGCGGGTGTTGATGGTCAACCGCGGCCTGGCCGAATACAGCCTGGTGCCCGGCCGCGACGCCGACTACGCCGAACTGCGCCAGCGCCATTTGAATGCGAGCGTGCCGTGCACCTGGCTGGATGCCGAGCACCCGAGCTACACGCTGTACACCAGCGGCACCACCGGGGTGCCCAAGGGTGTGCAGCGCGACACCGGCGGCTATGCCGTGGCACTGGCCTCGAGCATGAAGCACATTTTCTGCGGCCAGCCCGGTGAAACCTACTTTGCCACCAGCGACATCGGCTGGGTCGTGGGCCACAGCTACATCGTCTACGGCCCGCTCATCACCGGCATGGCCACCATCTTGTATGAAGGCCTGCCCACGCGGCCGGACGGTGGCATCTGGTGGCGGCTGGTCGAAAAATACAAGGTCAGCCTGATGTTCAGCGCACCCACCGCCGTGCGCGTATTGAAGAAGCAAGACCCGGCGCATATGAGCCAGTACGACCTGTCGTCACTGCGCACCCTGTTCCTGGCCGGCGAGCCGCTCGACGAACCCACGGCGACCTGGATATCGCAGGCCCTGAAGCGCCCGATCATCGACAACTACTGGCAGACCGAAACCGGCTGGCCGATCTTGAGCCTGTGCAACGGCATCGAGCCGGCGCAAACCAAATTCGGCTCACCGGGCAAGGCCGTGTATGGCTTCGACGTGAAATTGTTCGACGAGAACACCGGCGAAGAGTTGAAAGGCGCCAACCAGAAGGGCGTGGTCGGCATCGAAGGCCCGCTGCCGCCGGGCTGCATGCAAACCGTGTGGCGCGACGACGCGCGCTTCGTCAAGACCTATTGGCAAAGCATTCCGGGGCGGCAGGTGTACAGCACCTTCGACTGGGGCATTCGCGATGATGACGGCTACTTCTTCATCCTGGGCCGCACCGACGACGTCATCAACGTGGCCGGCCACCGCCTGGGTACGCGCGAGATCGAAGAGAGCATTTCCAGCCACCCTAACGTTTCAGAAGTGGCTGTGGTGGGCGTGGCTGACAAACTCAAGGGCCAGGTGGCCATGGCCTTCGTGATCGCCAAGGACGCCAGCGCGCTGGGCGACGCCGCGGCGCGCCTGAAGCTCGAAGGCGACATCATGAAAGTGGTGGATGGCCAGCTCGGCGCCGTGGCCCGCCCGGCGCGCGTGCACTTCGTCACCGCGCTGCCCAAGACGCGCTCGGGCAAGCTGCTGCGCCGCGCCTTGCAGGCGGTGTGCGAAGGGCGCGATGCGGGCGACTTGACGACCATGGAAGACCCGGCGGCGTTGCAGCAGATTGCGGCGCTGGTGGTGCCGGGCTGAAGGCGCCTGGCCGGCCGCGCGGCCGGTGGCGGCAAGCGTGACTTGTCATCCGGGTTGAGGATGCACGCAACGGGCGGTTAGGCAGAAGATGCTTGGCATCGACTTCAAGACACCGCCATGCACCTGCTCTCCATCCAATCACGCCTTGCGGCGCTGCTTGCCTGTGTGGTGGCGCTGTGGGGCTGCGCCACGCCGCAAGTCACCAACCTGGGTGTGGCCGCAGGCGTGGCCACCGGGCTGGGGCACACACCCACCACGAACATCGTCCAGACCTACTACCTGGGCGTGTTCGACCCACGCGAGCAGTTGCCGCCCACGATTTACCGCGTGCGCATTCAAGGCCAGGCCAGCGCCTTGGCGTGGACGAAATTCGCCTCCGGCTGGGTGCGCGCTGACTTGCTGGATTCACTGTCCGGCAGCGTTGAGCAAGATCGCACCGGCCTGCGTTTGGGCGAAGACCCGAAGAACCGAGTGCGGCTCGGCGATGACAAGAGTGCCTTGAATCGCCGCCTGGTGATGTTCGGCCCCGAGGGCTTTCGCGAAGCGCCGAAGAACCACCGCCTGGTGGTGGTGATGGGCTCCAGCCCCGAGAATTTCTTCGGCGCGGTGGACCGTGCCTTGGGCGTGGTGGCCGGCGTGACGCAGCCCAGCCTGAGCGGGCCCGACGTGGTGCGCGAACTGTGGAACGACACCGCACGCATGCGCGAAGAACGCCGCGCGATGCAAACCTTGATTGACTTGGTGAGCAAGGAATGAGGCACCTGTTCACGCGAAGACTCAACTTGGTCAGCGCCGCCGTGCTGTTGGCGGGCTGCTCGGCGTTGCAGATTGATGTGGATGTTTACAAGGGCGGGCTGACAAATGCGCCGCAGGTGCAGCAAAGGCAGTTTGCTTACCTGGCCGCAGCGGCCAAGCCCCTCATCGAACAGATGCGCGACAGCGCGCAGCAACAGTTGAATGAGTGCAAGGCCAAGGGAGCTGCATGCGAACCGACCAGGCGAGCGAAGGCGTTCTTGGATGACATATGGTTCATCTTTGAGGGCGATAGGGCCAAGTCAAGCGGGCAGAGCACCACGCCGCAGAACGCGAAGCAAAGTACGTTTCCGTTTCTGCGCAAGGCCGCAGACGGCACAACAAAAGGCATCGACCAACTCTCCGAGGACTTGGCGACCGCCTACGTGAACGCCGAGCCGGCCGACATTCAAACTGCCGCGCGCGCTTTAACGGAGGCTTCAATTGGCTTGGCCCAACGCATCCTGTATGTCGTTGATCACCAGTCCGTGTTCAGCGAACTCGAAGCCGGCGGCACAGGCCCGTTGAAAGTGATGCGCCCCGTCTTGCAATCGCTGGCTAACACCTTGCTTGTTCAGGCCAATGACTTGCAACGCCAAAGTACTCGTGATGATGATTTGAAGCAACGCGCAACGGGTGAAGTCACAGCGATTCGGCGCGCCTTTCGCGTTAACCCGGCCGATGCGTTTGACGCTATCACCCGGGCTTTGACCAGTGTCAGCACGCCTGCGCCTGCGGCTCAAGCGGCATCTGCACCCGACCCAGGTGAGCCTGCGCGGCGCGAGCTTGTGGGTTTGGAAGCTGACCTGAAGGCCGCTACCACCGAGGCCGAGAACTTTCGCCAGCAGATTGAAGGGCTGATCGCAGCGGCGCGAACAATATGGGGTGAACCCAAATTGGGCGGCGAGAACGCGCCTGGTGACGACGGCGCCGCCGCAGACCGTGCGGCGATTGCCAAGCTCTACCCTGCGCAAACAGCCGACGCCGTGGACAAGACACCCGACGGCGCACTCAAGCCGTTGCGCCGTTGGCTGGATCGAGAGCGCAGCGACAGCTTGTCGCTTGAACGTAAGCAGCGTTTGGCACTGGTGGTGGAATTCATCGAAGCGAGGGTGGCTGTGCTGACCGCAGGCGTTGCAGACGCGCCTACCAAGGGTGCCGTGCTCAGTGTCATAACAAGTAGGTTAGACCAGGACGTGACGCTTGCTGCCAAAGGCCTGGCGCAACGCCAAGACAAGCGCAGCAAACTTGAGACAGAGGTGCGCAAGCAACGCGACAAAGTCGCAGCACTGAGCCAGTCAAACCAGGAAGCGATTGACGCCGCAGCCAAACACCGCACTGAAGCCGACGAGTCGAGCCGCATTGCCGCTGTGCTCAACCTAGTGCGCAGCGAGCTGCTGGCGCAAGGCAGTGCGGGCGGCGTGAACGATGAGCAAGGCATGCTGGCCCTGCTGAAGGTGAAGCTGGAGAACCTGACCGTACCCTCCGGCAGCAGCAAGCCCAGCGCAGACGACATTGCCCTGGCGCGCCGCAAAGCCGCCAATGCCAAGGTGGTTTCAGTACCCACATGTTCCGAACCCTGCACCAGTGCCAGTCAGCTAAACGTCGTGGACGAGTTGATCGCCAGCCTGCGCGCGCAGCGCGTTCGCGCTTTGGCGCAAGGCGATGTGGTGGGCGCCGAGCACCTGCTGGCGGCCGTCAACGTGGCCTACGAGCAGCGTACGTCGATGATCTACTTGCGCCCGGCGAGCGACTATCTGCGCAGCGTTCACACCAACAGCGACCTGCAAAATGGTGGCGACCCGCAACACCGCAACATGCTGATCGAATGGCTGAAGTACATCGACCCAACGAGCAAGCTGCGTGGCACTGATTTGCGCAAAGACCAGCTCGATAAACTGAACTGGCAGAACATCAACACCGTGAACGTGGGCGGTGGTGGCTTCACCAACTTTGTGCTGGCCAAAGACGATGTGGGCAACTGGTACGTCAAGGCCTACAGCTCGGATCCCGAGGCGATTTTCAAGTCAGCCACCAGCCTGGCCTTGTTCAATGCCGGCGGCCGGCTGAACGCCAATTTGCTCAAACGACACGACATTCAAATGCGCATTGATGGCAGCAGCGATGCGGCTGAAAAGACGCGCCTGCGCGACCAGCTTGACGGCCTGGACAGCCAAGACGGCGCGCCGCTGTTGGCCCTGCGCGCGCGTTACGCCGAACGTTATGCCCAGGCTACGCGCGCCACCGCGCTTGACTTGCAGCAGCAGCTTACCGATGTGAGCAAGGCCGTTGACAAGCTGGTTAGCGGCGCCACGGCGGGCAAGGACGAAGCGTGCAAGATCGAAGAATTCAAGCAAGGCCTGGCTGACTTGGACAACAACCACCTGAGTGCGCCACGCGACAAGCTGGGCACCTTGCTGCCAGGCTTGGGCATTGCCGAGCCCGACAAGCAGTTGGTGCAAATTGAGGCTGCGCTGCAAGCTGGCCTGTTGGCGCTCAACGTTTACGGCAATAAGGCCTTCAAGGCGCTGGACGATTCACCCGCTGCCAATTGCAAGTCAGACTGGAAGCGCAAGGTGGCAGACGCCGCCCGCGATGTGCCGCGCAGCCAGTTGCTGCGGCTGGCCAGGGAGCGGCGAGACAGCATCGAGCGCTATGAGGAAGCGCTGCTGAACATCAGCCAGGTGGCGGCGCAGAAGTAGGGCGAAGTCGGGCTGCGCACCCTCGCAGTGCCGGGCTAGCATCGGCTTCATTGCCCTTTTCGAGTATGCTGTCATGAACCTTCGCCATCCTGCATTCGCCAGCCTCCTGGTTGCGCTGTTGGCCTGTGCTGCGCCTTTGCACACCGCCGTGGCGCAAACCAAACCGCGCATCGAGAAGGCCGCCGATCTGCCGCGGTTCACCTACCCGCTGCAAGGCCGGCTGGAAGACGTCGTGCGCTCGGCCGAACGCTTCGCGCCGCTGGCCGCGGCGGTCAGGCGCGACACCGAAAGCGTGCTGGCGGGTTATGAGATCGCCGACAAAGGCACGCAGCGCGAGTTGATCACGCTGCTGGCGGTGCTGGACTACCTGGATGGCCGCTATGAGCCGGCCCTGGCCCGCGCCGAGCAGGCGCGGGCCATGCAGGACAAGCCGGCCGACAAGCTGATGTCGGCCTTGCGCCTACGCTTGCTCGCCGGTGCGGCGCGCCAGCATGCGCCGGACAGCGCCGCGTTCCGTGATGCCGTGGCTGGCGAGTTGGCGGCGCAGTTGAATGCCATGCCGTACGAGGTGGTGGCCAACGAGGTGCGCGAACTGAAGATGAGTGCCGAAATCGGCAGCGAAGGCCTGGCGCTCGGGCGGGTGCGCGAAGTCTTGCAGCCGCTGGTGGATGCCAATGGCAGCCTCACCAATGAAAGCGTGCCCGGCCTGATCTACGCCCGCTTGTCACTTGCCGCTGTGCTGCCGTTGAAGCCGGTGTGGGTGGAAGGCTTGAGCAGCTATCTGGCGCGTCACAAGATCGACAAGCCTGATATCTGGAACGCACGCGACTTCACGCTGCCCGCCAAGGGCCCATACAGCCCGGTGCGCCTGGCGGTGTGGGACAGCGGGGTGGACACGAAGCTCTTCGCGCCACAGGTCTTGCGCACGGCCGCAGGCAAGCCGCTGCTGGTGGCGTTCGACAAATACGCGCGGCCTTCGAACCAGGCGCTGGCGCCGATTCCGCCCGAGCTGCGCGGCAAGTTGCCGCAGATGGTGCAGCGTTCGAAAGGCTTTTCCGATTTGCAGTCGAACATCGACAGCGTTGAGGCTTCGCAGGTCAAGCAGTGGTTGTCCACGCTGGCGCCCGAGCAATACAAGGCCGCGATCGAAGAGATCAACCTGGCTGGCAACTATGAACACGGCACGCACGTGGCCGGCATCACCCTGGCCGGCAACCCGCATGCGCGGCTGCTGGTGGCGCGCATCGAGTTCGGCCACACGCTCAAGCCCGACCCCTGCCCGAGCCTTGACCTGGCACGGCGCGACGCAGCCAACGGCCACGCCACTGTCGCGTTCTTCAAGCGCCATGGCGTGCGCGTGGTGAACATGAGCTGGGGCGGCAGCGTGGGCGACACCGAAAGTGAGCTTGAAAAGTGCGGCATCGGCAAGACGCCCGATGAACGCAAGTCGTTCGCGCGCGAGATTTACGACATCGGCAAGCGCGGTTTGACCGCCGCCATGGCCGGTGCGCCTGGCATCTTGTTCATCGCCGCGGCGGGCAATTCCAACAGCGACGCGAGCTTCACCGAAAGCATGCCGGCCGACATCGTGCTGCCCAACCTGCTCACGGTGGGCGCGGTGGATCGTGCGGGCGACGAAGCCGGCTTCACCAGCTATGGCCCGACCGTGAAGTTGCATGCCAACGGCTACCAGGTTGAGAGCTTTCTGCCCGGCGGCTCGCGCGTGGCGTTGTCGGGCACGTCGTTTTCCGCGCCGCAAGCCGCCAACCTGGCGAGCAAGTTGTTGGCCGTGAAGCCGGCCTTGACGCCCGTGAAATTGATCGAGTTGATGACGCGCACCGCCGAGGCCACACCAGACGGCCGGCGCATGTTGATGCACCCGAACAAAGCGCTGGCCGAAGCCAAGGCGCGCTGAAGCCAACGGCCGCTTCATTCACCCCCCGTTCTGGGGCCCCCGGCATCCAGCCTGGCGGGGGATGGGCGTCGCCCCAGGCGCGCCCGACACTGCGGCGCATCGATTCACGAAAGTGCCGCCATGACCGCTTTCAACCCCCTGCGCCGTGCCCTGTTGGGCTCATTGAGCCTGCTCTGCGCCGGTGCCGTGGCGCGCGTGCCCACCGGCGCGCCGGCCTTGCTGCTGGCCAAAGAGGCGGCGCCGGATGTCGACCCGGCAGGCTTCCTGGTGAGCGAAAAGCTCGACGGCGTGCGCGCTTTTTGGGACGGCGAGGTGCTGCGCTTTCGCGGCGGCGGCGTCATCGCCGCGCCGCCGTGGTTCCTGGCGCGCTTGCCGCGCTTTGCGCTGGACGGTGAACTGTGGCTGGGCCGCGGGCGTTTTGAAGAACTGTCTGCGCTGGTGCGGCGCCAGCAACCGCGCGATACCGCGTGGCAAGACGCGCGCTACATGGTGTTTGAGCTGCCGGGCGCTGCCGGCAGCTTTGCCGCCAGGCATACCCGTTTACAGGCCTTGATCGACCCCTTGTTGTGGCCGCAGTTGGTGGCGGTGGCACAGCATGCCGTGACTTCCAACGCCGCATTACACGCGCGTTTGCAAGCGGTGGTGAAGGCGGGCGGTGAAGGCCTGATGCTGCACCGGGCCGATGCGCTGTACAGCACTGGGCGCAGTGACGCGCTGTTGAAACTGAAGCCGCACCAGGACGCCGAAGCCGTGGTCATTGGCCACTTGCCCGGCCGTGGCAAGCACGCCGGCCGCTTGGGCGCATTGCAGGTGCGTACTGCAGCCGGCGTGGCATTCGCCTTGGGCAGCGGCTTGAGCGACGCCCAACGCGAACAACCGCCTCGCGTGGGCGAGGTGGTGACCTTCACCTACCGCGGCCTCACTGCGGGCGGTGTGCCACGCTTCGCCACCTTCTTGCGCTTGCGCG
>JAYUQE010000180.1:0-1814 GCA_043756905.1 Burkholderiales bacterium
TGCATTGCTGACACCGGCATCGGCTTCATGTTCGCGCCCAACCACCACCCGGCGATGAAGAACGTGGGCCCGGTGCGGCGCGAACTGGGCGTGCGCACCATCTTCAACATCCTGGGCCCGCTGACCAACCCGGCCGATGCGCCGAACATCCTGATGGGCGTGTTCCACCAAGACCTGGTGGGCATCCAGGTGCGCGCCTTGCAGCGCCTGGGCGCCGAGCATGCCGTGGTGGTTTACGGCCGCGACGGCATGGACGAAGTCTCACTCGGTGCGGCCACGCTGGTGGGCGAATACAAAGACGGCGGCATCCATGAATACGAGATACACCCCGAAGACTTTGGCTTGACCATGGCCAGCAACCGCACGCTGCGCGTGGAAACGCCGCAAGAGTCGATGGCCTTGCTGCGCGCCGTGCTCGAAAACGAGCCCGGCCCGGCGCGCGACATCGTCATGCTCAACGCCGGCGTGGCGCTGTATGCCGCCAACGTGGCACCCAGCATGGCCGACGGCGTGGCGTTGGCGCGCGAAGCCCTGGCCAACGGCAAGGCGCTGGCCAAGATGCACCAGTTCATTGCGCGGGCGAAGGAACTGGCGCCGCAGGCCTGAGCACCACCCGATGAGCGACATTCTTAACCGCATTGTTGAGGTGAAAAGGCAGGAAGTTGCGCAGGCCCGCGCCGCCACGCCCGACGCCACCCTGGCCGCCCTGGCCCAAGCCGCACCACCGGCGCGCGATTTCCTCGTCGCGCTGCGCAGCAAGATCAGCGCCGGCCAGCCCGCCGTGATTGCCGAGGTAAAGAAGGCCAGCCCGAGCAAGGGCGTGCTGCGCGAACACTTCGACCCCGCCGCCATAGCCGCCAGCTACGCCGCGCACGGCGCGGCGTGTTTGAGCGTGCTCACCGACCGCAGTTTCTTCCAGGGCAGCCCTGAGTCTTTGCAAGCCGCCCGCGCCGCCTGCACTCTGCCCGTGCTGCGCAAGGACTTCATCATTGATGGCTATCAGATCGACGAGGCCCGCGCGATGGGGGCTGATGCCATCCTGCTCATCGCTGCCTGCCTGAACGATGAGGACATGGCGGCCTTCGAAGCCCAAGCTTCAGGCCTGGGCATGGCCGTGCTGGTGGAGGTGCACGACGCCACTGAGCTGGCCCGCGCGCTCAGGCTGCGCACGCCGCTGATCGGTGTGAACAACCGCAACCTGCGAACGTTTGAGGTGAGCCTGAACACCACCGTTGATTTGATTTCTAACGTTCCACCCCAGCGGCTGCTCGTCACCGAAAGCGGCATCGCCACCCGGGCCGATGTGCAGCGCCTGCGTGCAGCCGGCGTGCACGCCTTCCTGGTGGGCGAAGCGTTCATGCGCCGGCCCGAGCCGGGCGTGGCGCTGGCCGAGCTCTTCGCGGCGTGACACAGGCAGGCCTCATTGCGCCGCCGCAAGGTTTGCAGCGGCCCCTGGCGCAATTGGTTGCTGAACACCGCAGCGATTGGCAAGCCTGCCTGGACGCCTGGCAGGCCAGCGTGGCAGGGCGCAGCGTGATCGCGCAGGTGGATGCTGCCGTGGCGGCGGGCGCGCAGGTCTACCCGCGCGATGTTTTCCGGGCCCTGGCCGCCACGCCTTTGGCCGGCACCAAGGTCGTGATCCTCGGGCAAGACCCGTACCACGGCCCGGGCCAGGCGGATGGGCTGGCGTTCTCGGTGCCCACGGGGCAAAAGATTCCGCCCAGCCTGCGCAACATCCTGCAAGAACAGGCGCGTGATCTGGGTCTGCTGTCCAGCCAAGGGAGTATCAGCGGCAACCTCGAAGCCTGGGCGCG
>JAYUQE010000181.1:0-1811 GCA_043756905.1 Burkholderiales bacterium
GCCACACACCCGCCAGCCACACACCCGTCACCAGCGCCGCGGCTGCGCCCGGCCGGCGCGCCGCCCTGCCCTGGCGCGTGCAGCGCATCGCCTCGCTGAACGATTTCCTGGCCCGCTGGCAGCAACTGGCCGCGCCGGCGCCCACGCCGTTTCACAGTACGGCCTGGCTGCGCCACTGGTACGCCACGCTGGGCCGCCAGCCCGGCATGGAGCCGCTGCTGTTGTGTGCGCGGCGCGAGGGCGACACCGCCGACGCGATGTTGTTGCCGCTGGTGCGGCGCCGCCAGGGCCGCCTGGCCATCGTCGAGCCGCCGGATCACGGCGTGAGCGACTACAACGGCCCGCTGCTGCACCCCGGGTTAACGTTTGACGAAAGCAGCGTGAAGCCGCTGTGGCAGGCCTTGAAGCAGGCGCTGGCCGGCAATGACCTGCTGCGCATCGACAAGCTGCTCACCCACGTGGGCGGCCAGCCCAACCCGCTGGCCCTGGCCTTGCCCTGCCAGCCGTGCAACATGTTCGGCAACCTCTTCAGCATTGCCGGCACGTACGACGACTGGCGCCACAGCCTGGCCAAGGACGTGCGCAAGGAGTTCGAACGCACCTGGCGCGTGTTCAGCCGCATGGAAGGCGCCCGCTTCGTTCGCGCCAGCGAGCCGGCGCAAGCGCTGGCGTTGTACCGGCAGCTCGAAGCCATGCAACACGCCCGCCTGGCCGGCACGCCGGGTTACCGGCTCGATGACGCCGCGCACAGCCAGCTGTACGCCGGCTTGCTGCAAGACGGCCTGCAAGATGGGCTGCAAAGCGGCCAGGTGGTGCTCACCGCCTTGATGCAAGGTGACCAGGCCATAGCCGCGCTGTACGGTTTGCTTGAAGGCGGCACCTACACCATGCTGCGCGTCAGCTTCGCGGGCGACGCCTGGAAGCATTGCGCGCCGGGCAAGCTGATATTCGAACGCACCATCGCCCATCTGCACGAGCAGGGCTGCCGGCAGTTCGACTTCGCCATCGGCGACTACGCCCACAAGCGTATCTTCAAGACCACGCCGCGGCCGCTGCTGGATGCCTGCGTGGCGCTGTCGTGGCGCGGCCTGCCGGCCGTTGCTGCATGGCGTGCGCGCCACCTGCTGCGCCGGCAGCCCGCCCTGGTGGCGCTGGCGCGGCGGCTGCGCGGGCGCTGAACGCTGAGCGCCGTGGCCCTACGCTGCGGCGGGCAACAGGGTTTCGAACAACGCGCGGTAGGCCGCCGCGCAGCGGTCTTCGGTGAACTGTGCCGCGAACGCGCGCGCGCCTTCGGCTGGGCCGCCATCCAGCGCACGCGCCAGCGCCGCGGCCAGGGCGGGCGCGTCGCCCACCGGCACCAGTGCGCCGAAGCGGCCGTCTTGCAGGATCTCGCGCGGGCCCACTGGGCAATCGGTGCTGACCACCGGCACGCCGCAGGCCATGGCCTCGACCAGCACGTTGCCAAAGCCTTCAAACCGCGAGCTGAGTGCGAACGCGCGCGCGCGCGCCAGGTTGGCAAAGGGGTTGGCCACCACGCCCACCAGGGCCACGCGCGGGGCCACGCCCAGTTCCTGCGCCAAGGCCTGCAAGGCGCGCCGCTGCGGCCCTTCGCCGCACACCACCAGCCGGGCCTGCGGGCGCGCTGCGGCCAGCAGCGCAAAGGCGCGCAGCAAGGTGGGCAGGTCCTTTTCATCGCTCAGGCGCGCCAACGCAAGCACCACGTCCAGGCCGGCGGTTTGCAGCCACGGGTGGGCCGCTTCAGCGGCCATGCGCGCGGCCAGGTCAGCCGGCAGCACAGGGTTGTAGATCAC
>JAYUQE010000182.1:0-4581 GCA_043756905.1 Burkholderiales bacterium
CAGCGTGCGCTGGCGCGGGTCTTCGTAGGTGGCGTTGCAGATGGCGGTGACGGGCATGCCGATGACGTTGATGTCGTCACGGAACGCCGAGGCCGGCAGTGGCCGCGTGCTGTCGTAGAACAAATAGCCGCCGCTTTCGATTTCGGCCAGATCCTGCGACCAGGTTTGCGGGTTCATGGCCACCATCATGTCGATGCCGCCGCGCCGGCCCAGCCAGCCTTGCTCACTCACCCGCACCTCGTACCAGGTGGGCAGGCCCTGGATGTTGCTGGGAAAGATGTTGCGCGGGCTCACCGGCACGCCCATGCGCAGCACCGCCTTGGCGAACAGTTCGTTGGCCGAGGCCGAGCCCGAGCCGTTGACGTTGGCGAACTTGATGACGAAGTCGTTGACGGCCTCAATTCGTTTCATGCGATGACCCCTTGCTTGGCCGGCTTGCTATCGCGGCACGCCGGCCCGGCCATGGTGGTGAGCAGCAAGAACTTCTGCATGTCCCATGCCCCGGTTGGGCAGCGCTCGGCGCACAAGCCGCAGTGCAGGCAAACGTCTTCGTCCTTGACCATGACCTTGCTGGTTTTCAGCGGCGCGCTCACGTACAGGTCTTGCGTTTTGTTGGTGGCCGGCGCTTGCAGCCGGGTGCGCAGGCCAGCCTCATCACCGTTGCCGGTGAAGGTGATGCAGTCCATCGGGCAGATGTCAACGCAGGCGTCGCATTCGATGCACAGTTTTTCGGTGAACACGGTTTGCACATCACAGTTCAGGCAGCGCTGGGCTTCCTTGAACGCGGTTTGCAAATCAAACCCCAGCTCGACTTCAACCTTGATGCTCTTCAGCGCCTTCTCGGCCTTTTCCCACGGCACCTTGGAGCGCAGGTCGTTGGTGATGGCGTTGTCGTAGCTCCACTCGTGGATGCCCATTTTTTGCGACACCAGGTTCACATGCGGCGGCGGGCGCTGCGTCAGCGCTTCACCATGCAAGAAGCGGTCGATCGACACTGCGGCCTCATGGCCATGCGCCACCGCGGTGATGATGTTCTTCGGGCCGAAGGCTGCATCGCCGCCGAAGAACACCTGCGGCAGCGACGAGCGGAAGGTCTTGGGGTCGAGCACCGGTAACCCCCACTCATCGAAGGCCACGCCCGAATCGCGTTCGATCCAGGGGAATGAATTTTCCTGGCCCACCGCCACCAGCACTTCTTCGCAATCAATCACCACATCAGGCTCGCCGCTGGGCACCAGGCTGCGTTTGCCTTTGGCGTCGTACACCGACTTCACCACTTCAAAGCTCATGCCCGTGAGCTTGCCGTTGATGTGCAAGAAGGCCTTGGGTGAATGGCAGGGCAGGATGTCGATGCCTTCATGCTCGGCGTCTTCCTTTTCCCAGGGCGATGCCTTCATGTCTTCGTACGTGGAGCGCACCACCACTTTCACGTCGTCCGCCCCCAGGCGCTTGGCCGAGCGGCAGCAGTCCATGGCGGTGTTGCCGCCGCCCAGCACGATGACGCGCTTGCTCACCTTTTGCACATGGCCGAAGTAGACGTTGGCCAACCACTGAATGCCCAGGTGGATGCTGGCCGCGGCTTCCTGCCGGCCAGGGGCTTGCAGGTCGCGCCCGCGCGGCGCGCCGCAGCCCACGAAGATGGCGTCCCAGCCTTCGGTCAATAACGCCTTCATCGAGCCGACATATTGGCCGCCGCGGAATTCAACGCCAAGGTTCAGGATGTAGTCCACCTCTTCGTCGATCACCTCTTCGGGCAACCGAAAGCGCGGCACTTGCGTGCGCATGAAGCCGCCGCCCTTTGGGTCGCCTTCGAACACCGTGACGCTGTAGCCCTGCAAGACGAGATCGCGCGCCACGGTGAGCGAGGCCGGCCCGCCACCGACGCAGGCCACGCGCTTGCCGTTCTTGGGCAAGGGCCGCGGAATCATGGCGCGAATCTCATCGCCTTTGAAATCAGCCGCCACGCGCTTCAAGCGGCAGATGGCCACCGGCTCGGGCTTGGCCATGTTCTCTTCTTCGACCCGGCTGCGCCGGCAAGCCGGTTCACAAGGCCGGTCGCAGGTGCGGCCCAGCACACCGGGGAAAACGTTGCTCACCCAGTTGACCATGTAGGCGTCATCGAAACGCCCTTGCGAGATCAAGCGGATGTATTCAGGAACCGGAGTGTGGGCCGGGCACGCCCATTGGCAATCGACGACCTTGTGGAAATAGTCCGGGTGGAACACGTTGGTGGGTTGCACGAGAGGCGGCCTCCAGCCAGCGAACAGGTTGGGGCCAGTCTACTGCTGCCCCGGTGCGGCAGCGCTCGGGGCTTGCCCGGTTTGTCGCCTGGTGGCTGCATACCGCGCCGCCGCGCTCACACCACACGCAACACCTTCTGAAAGCCCGCCACCTTGTGCCCCTTGCGCGCGCGTTTGCCGGCGTGTTCCTGCAAGGCCGCGCCCTTGAGCAACTCGTCCTTGGCCTTGCCGGCACGCCCGCTGCCCAGCACGCGCAGGGCATCGGCACACGTGGCCACGGAAACAAGTGGCGACTTGGCGTCCACATCCATCAGCGTCAAGCCCTTGCCGCCGCCGGGTTGCAGCTTCAGCTCATCGAGCGCAAACACCAGCAAGCGACCATCGAGTGCCAAACACGCCACCTGGGTGTGCCCAGCGGCCACGCTCACCGGCGGCAAGATTTTGTCCACATCGGCCACCGTGAGGTAGTTGCGCCCGGCCTTGTTGCGCCCGGCCATGTCGCCGGCCTTGGCCAGCAGGCCAAAGCCGCCGGTGTTGGACAGCAGCAGCGTGGTGCCCGCCGCGCCGGCAAAGTAATGCGCCAATTGCGTGCCGGGTTCCAGGTCGATCAGGCTGGTCACGGGCACGCCGTCGCCGCGCCCGCCGGGCAGCAAGGCCACGGCCACCGAGTACACCCGCGCGCTGCCTTCGCGTGGCGTGCCAAAGACGAGCAAGGTGTCCACGCTGCGGCAGGTGAACGTGCCATACAGCGCATCACCCGCCTTGAACGCCAGGCTGCCAAGTTCAACCTCGTGGCCCTTCAAGGCGCGCACCCAGCCCTTCAGGCTCACCACCAGCGTCACCGGCTCATCGACCACTTTTACTTCGGCCACGGCCCGCTTCTCAGGCTGGATGAGCGTGCGGCGCGCATCGCCATGGGCCTTGGCATCGGCCTCGATTTCCTTGATGAGCAAGCGCTTCAGTGAAGCCGGGTTGCCCAGGATGTCTTCCAGCTTGCCTTGCTCGTCGCGCAGTTCCTTCAACTCCTGCTCGATCCTGATGCCTTCGAGCCGCGCCAGTTGGCGCAAGCGAATGTCCAGAATGTCATCGGCCTGGCGCTCGCTCAAGGCAAAGCGTTCGATCAGAGCCGGCTTGGGCTCGTCGGCGTTGCGGATGATGCGGATCACCTCGTCGATGTTGAGCAACACCAACAGCCGGCCTTCGAGCACATGAATGCGCTCCAACACCTTGCTCAAGCGGAACTGCGTGCGCCGCTGCACCGTGGCCTGGCGGAAGGCCACCCACTCGGCGAGCATCTGGCGCAAGGTCTTTTGCGTCGGCCGGCCGTCCAGGCCCACCATGGTCAGGTTGATCGGCGCGCTGGTTTCCAGGCTGGTGTGGGCCAGCAGGCAAGTGATCAGTTCCTGCTGGTCGATGCTGCGGCTGCGCGGCTCGAACACCAGGCGCACGGCGTCTTGCTTGCCCGATTCATCGCGCACCACATCCAGCACCGCCAGCACGCTGGCCTTGAGCTGCACCTGCTCGGCCGACAGGGCCTTCTTGCCCGCTTTCACCTTGGGGTTGGTGAGCTCGTCGATCTCTTCGAGCACGCGCTGTGAACTGGTGCCAGGCGGCAGCTCGGTCATCACCAGTTGCCACTGCCCGCGCGCCAGTTCCTCGATCTTCCAGCGCGCGCGCACTTTCAGCGAGCCGCGGCCCGTGAGGTAGGCGTCGCGCACATCGTCAACGTTCGAGATAAGCTGGCCGCCACCGGGATAGTCGGGGCCCGGGATCAGCGCAAACAGCTCGTCATCGCTCAACTTCTCGTTGCGCACCAGGGCCACGGCCGCGGCGGCCACTTCACGCAGGTTGTGGCTGGGCACCTCGGTGGCCAGGCCCACGGCAATGCCCGAAGCGCCGTTGAGCAGCAGGAAGGGCAGGCGCGCCGGCAACAGCCGCGGCTCTTCGGTGCTGCCGTCGTAGTTGGGCATGAAGTCGACCGTGCCTTCGTCGATTTCATCCAGCAGCAGCCTTGCGATGGGGCTCAGGCGCGCCTCGGTGTAGCGCATGGCCGCGGCGTTGTCGCCATCGCGGCTGCCAAAGTTGCCCTGGCCGTCGATCAGCGGGTAGCGCAGCGAGAAATCCTGCGCCATGCGCACCAGGGCGTCATAGGCCGCCTGGTCGCTGTGCGGATGAAAACGGCCCAGCACATCGCCCACCACCCGGGCGCTCTTCACAGGTTTGGGGATGCCGGCCGCGCCCGGCCCGCTGTGGCCCAGGCCCATGCGCTGCATCGCATACAGGATGCGGCGCTGCACCGGCTTGGCGCCGTCGCAGACATCGGGCAGGGCCCGGCCCTTGA